>CAWUJC010000020.1:0-12528 GCA_963922355.1 uncultured bacterium
CTGGGGATGATCTTCCAGCTTTCTGGATCGGATAGCGTGTCTTCCCACCAGTTGCAGCCTTTCTTTTCGAAGAGGGTGCGGATTTCCGGGGCCATCCAGGTCAGGGTGTGGATGCCGTTGGTCACGTGGTCGATCGGAATCTCCGGACGCGGCACGCCTGGCCAGACGCACTGCCACATCTCGCGGGAAACGCGGCCATGGATCGCGCTGACGCCGTTGGCCTGGCGAGACATGCGCAAGGCCAGGATGGTCATGCTAAACGGATCGGAGTCGTTGCTTTCCCACGGCCGGCCAAACCTCAGGAAATTCTGCCAGTCGATTTGGCACTTGCCCGCAAACTCGGTGAAGTAACGCGCCATCTGCTCAGGGGAGAAAGCGTCGTTGCCCGCCGGCACCGGCGTGTGCGTGGTAAAGAGCGAGCTGGCCGAGGTGAACTGCAGGGCCGTGTGGAAGGAAAGGCCCTCCTCCTGTACCAAGTGGCGGATACGCTCCAGGTTGAGGAAGGCCGCATGGCCCTCGTTCATGTGAAAGACGGCGGGCTTGAGGCCCATGCCACGCAAGGCACAGACGCCACCGATGCCCAGGACGATTTCCTGCTTGATGCGCATCTCGTGGTCACCGCCGTAGAGCTGATAGGTGATCTTGCGGTCCTCTTCGCTGTTTTCCGGCACGTCACAGTCCAGGAGGAAGAGGCGGATCAACCCAACCTTCACTTCCCACACTTTGGCGTGGACCGGGCGGCCCGGAAGGTCGACCGAGATTTTGAAGGGCTCCTTGGTTTCCGGATCGCGCACTTCGGAGATCGGCAACTCATGGAAGTTCCAGTTGACCAGGTCGGTTTCCTGCCAGCCGTCGCGGTTGATGCGCTGGCGGAAGTAGCCCAAGCGGTAGAGCAAGCCCACGGCGATAAACGGCACGCCCAAGTCACTCGCAGCCTTACAATGGTCGCCCGCCAGGATGCCTAAGCCACCAGAGTAAATCGGCAGGGACTCGTGCAGACCGAACTCAGCAGAGAAGTAAGCAACGAGGTTCTTCTCGTAATTATCTTCGTAGGTCTTCTTGTACCAGCGGTCACCCTTGCTGAGGTAGGCGCGAAGCTGGCCGATCACCTCATCCAGCTCCTGGCAGAAGGTATCGTCGTTGGCTAGTTCGAGCAGGCGAGCCTGGTTGATCTTACGCAACAGGCGGGCCGGATTATGATCGCACTTTTCCCACAGCTCAGGATCCAAGCTCTGGAGCAGGGCCAGCGCCTTATCGTTCCAGGAGAACCAAAGATTGTAGGAAAGCTCGCGGAGGCTTTCGATGCGGGCGGGTAGTTGCGGGATGACGGAAAAGGAATACGGCCAGTTTGCCATGGGATCTCCTGGTGGGTTTTAGGTCGGGTTCAGCGACATGCATTAGCGTGAGTCATGCCGATTTGCTAGCAAAGATGCGCCACATCTGCGCGCTGGCCAGTGGTTAAATGTTACAATTTCTTGTCGGCAAAACGCTTGCAGGCTCGGTTACCCTCAAATTTTCTTCGGGAAAAGCTGAAATATCCGTGACTCCATGCCGTCGGAAACCGTATGGTAATGGGCAGGATGTTACAAAGCAGTCGCTGGTGGTTCTGCCTGGTTTTCGCCACTGCTGCACTGTCCCTTGCCCCCGCTTCTGCCGACGAGAAAACATCGGTTTCCTCCTACCACGTTTTGGACAAAGGTGGCATGTTTGACCTGTTCCTTGAGGGAGTCGGCGAATCTGAATTGAAAGCCAAACTCAACGGGCCCGGCAGCTTTACGCTCTTTGTCCCGCGCGACCAAGCCTTTGACGAACTGGACCAGGAAACCCTCGAAGCCCTCCGCCTTCCCGCAAACAAGGAACTCCTCGCCAAGCTCATCCGCTACCACGTGGTGGAAGAACCCATCACCAGCCAACGCGAAGACTTACCCAAAGGCACCGAGCTGACCTGCCTCAACGGCGAAACCATCAAGCTAAAGAAGAGCGGCTCGCGCCTGACCGTCAACGGCAACATCCGCATCATTAAGGCCGACATCAGAACCGGCAATGGCGTCATCCACATCATCGATAAGGTACTCGTGCCGCAGGAGTTCAAAATTGCCCTGCAGCCGGCCAAGCCCAAGAAACCAGCTAAGCGACGCTCTTAGTCCTCCGCTTTGTTAAAGGTCCTGGCCTAATTCGGGAAAGGCCGCCACCGCCGCCCGCCAGTCGGCTAAAGTGTCCACATCCTTCGCCTGAGGAAGTACATGCAGCCGTAATCCGGCGGCTTCAATCCGTGCTTGGGTTTGCGCCATCACCTCACCACTCCCCCAATTGATGTCGTGAAAGACTTCGGGATGGTCTCCCGCCAAGCCGATGAGGTAATAGCCGCCGTCCTCCGCCGGAGCCAAGGTGACCGCGTGCTCGGTCAGCGCCGCCTCGGCCTGTTGAAGCAACGCCGTCGTGGCAAACGGGCAGTCCCCGCCCAGGAAGATCACCCGTTGGGCTCCCCTTGCAAAAGCAGAGTGCAGAGCATGCCTGAGGCGATCACCCAAATCACCCGAGCACTGACGCGTAAACGCATCCGCACTGGCCAACCAAGCTCGCATCTCGTCTTCGGCTTCAAGCGGCGTGTAGCAAATTTCCACCTGGATCAGGGGTTGGAGCGGCTTTAGCTGGCGCAACTGCCAGTCGACCAAGCGACGATAAATCGCCAACGCCTCCTCCTCGCCCACTTCCTGGGCCAGCCGGGTTTTGACCTGGCCGAGGCGTGGCGCCTTGAGCATGAGAATGATTACGGTGCCCGACATAACTACGGCACGACTCGCTTATTCCGCCACAGGCAGGTCGCTATCTTCATCCGAGACGGGCAAGCTCTCCTCCGCGGCGGACTGGGGTAGGCTCTCGTCCTCCGAAGACTGCGGCAGACTGCTCTTCAGCTCAAAGCTGCGGCGCACTTCACTGATTGTTCCGGCAGTGCCCTCGCCCGCTTCGCTTTCCAAGTAAGCTTCTTCGTTCAAGCCGACGCAGTGGGTCAACTCCCAACCCGCCTTCCCCGCATTGGGCAAAACAAAGGGCAAGGGCTGCATGGCGTTGAATTCGCGGATCACCACATCCGCCGGCGGACGGCGGTCCGAAGTCAGCAAGATGGCGTCGTAGCGTTGGTAATCCTCATAGCCGGACCAGAAATCGAACTGACTCTGCACCCCGGAACCGTGCGCCACGTAAACTTGCTCCTTATTCGGCAGGTAGAACGTGACCGCGCTAGCCAGTTCCGGGTCATCGGCCAAGACAAACTGAGCGCCAGTTTCCTCCATCCGCCGCGTAATCTCTTCGGCCAGTTGCTCGTAAGAGTGATCAGCATAGAGACCGCTGCGCACCGGCAAGTATTGGTCCGTGGCGGGAATTAAGCCGAGCAAGGTCTGGCCAAAAGCGAGGACAATGATCGCGGCGCCGGCTCGTCGCCAGCCCGGACGCTTCTTCGCCAAGGCCACCCACAGGTTCCCGGCCAGGAAGATGGCCGGCAGGTAGAAGGCCGGCATCATCTCCACTTCCGCCGCGCCGAACCAACAGGCCAGGAATTGCAGCGCCAACCCCGGAAGGCAAAGCGCCAGGAAGAGCGTGTAGCGCCGATGGGCAAAGATCATGTTTCCCGCCGCCCAGAAGGTGGCAATGATCCCGACGCAGACCCCCGGGCTGAGCAGCCAAATTTGATCGAGGATAAAATCGAAGCCGCTCTGGAAGGAGAACTCGTAGGACTCCCGGAAAAACGGCAGGTTGTGCACCCGGCGGAGGTTGACCGTCTCCGGCCGGTAGCTCCAGGCGATCAGGGGAATGGCAGAAATCACCACCGCCACGGGAATGAGATAAGCCTTCCAATTAGTGATAAACTGGAAGCGTCGCCGATCCACCACCGCGAGGAAGAAAAAGCCCAGCGGCCAGATCAAGGTAAAGTACGAGACATGCAGCGCCAGCGCGGTGACCACGGCCGCCATCACCCACCAATACCAATGGTCCTGTAACAGGGCCTCACGGTAACTGAGGATAATCAGCATCATCAGGCCCAGCGCGCAGGTGGCCTCGTTCATCAAGAGCAGCTCCCAGGTATAAAGCGGTACCACCATGTAAAGCACCACCGACCAGAATGCCGCCCGAACGTTAAACCAATGATGCGCGGCCCAGAAGATGACCAATCCAGTCCCAACATAAACCAGGGAACTAAGCCAGCGTACCCCCAGCTCCGTGTGGCCAAAGAATGCCGTGCCGAGCTTGATGAACCAGGGGACAAAGACCCCGCTGTCCCAGTACCCCCAATCGGCATTGTAGCCGTAACCGAGTAGCCAGAGATAGGCTTCGGACGGCGTCAGCTCAAAGATGGAGCTGATCCAGAAGCGCCCAACCAGCGCCACCCCCAACAGTAATAGGGCGAAGTTTCGGTAGCTCGTGGCACTCATGAGGAGAATTTTGAAAGATCGGGCAGGTCTTTCGTCTTAATAAGACTTATTGAAGATATAACCTGTTCACTTGGCCAGCACTTCCCGCCGCAAGATTGGTAAAAAACTTGCGCGGTTGCTTAAGGCCCCTAATTTCCTGCTATGACTCATTCCCGCACGAAAATGCGTTCTACCGCTTTCCACCGTCCGTCCCGAGTACGCGCCATCGCGCAAGCCCGCCCCGCCCATCGCCTCTCTTCCCTCGTCGGCGTTGGCCTTTTCGCCGTCCTCGTTCTGCTTGTTTTGGGCTGGAGCAGCGCCCAAGCCGCCCCGGACCCCAAGGGTGCCGTTCCGCCGATCGAGTCCGTCCAGGCCAACATGATCAAGAACATGAAACTGGCTGACTTCCGCCTGGAAGGCCGCGTCATCGTCAAAAAGGGCAAGAGCAAGGACAAGAGCTACCCGATCGTCCTGCGCACCAAGGGCTACATCATGCAGTTCGAATTCCAGACCCAACCCCTGCAAATTAAGCTCGATCTGGACCCGGACAACGACCGGACCCAGGTTTTCCGCCGCAAAAGCTCCAAGGATAAGTGGACCAAAGTGAGCGGTCGTGAAATGACACGCCCCATCCTCGACACAGACATTACCTACGAGGATTTGGCCCTCGACTTCATGAAGTGGGAAGACGTGAAGCCCCTCGGCACCGACAGCATCAAGACCTTTAAGACTTGGGCCTACCGAGCCAAGCCTAACGGCCCCAGTCAGTACGCCAGCGCCGATTATTGGGTCTCTTCCGATTATTACGCCTTCATGCAGGTGGAAGGTCGCAACGCCAAAGGCCAGCCGGTCAAGCGCGTCGAAGTGAGCGATCTCCAGGAAGTCGACGGCGTGTGGGTGATCAAAGAAATGCTCACCACCACCTACAAAAAAGGCAGCAAGCTGGCTGCCTCCCGCACCTGGCTCTACTTGAGCAACGCCAAAAGCGGCGCCTCCGGACTCTAAAGTCCGCGCTACATTTTCCTCCCAGCAAATCCGGGTCGGCCGCGCGCCTTCCCGGGTTTGTTTATGCTTGGGGAGCCATTCTATTAACTAGGGCGAATCTAAAAGATAATCCGATACCATCCAATAAAGCAGATGAGCGCTAAAAGTGTGTTTAGCAGAAGAGTGGATATTGGCAGCACCCAATAGTGGTAACCAAAAACATGTCGCAACTTACGTAAATCGATGATGGCTACGCAATATCCAATCAGTGCCACAAAACTCCCTGAGCTAACAAACATAAACATGACAGAGCGATACCACATTGACTCCATTCCTTGTGGCTCGATTCCTACTGACCGACCAGCTAAGACGATTTGAATACAGATCAGGAGAAGCAGAAGAATCCTAAGTAGAAATAGAACAATCTGTAGGACTGAGAACGAGTCCTTATTCATAGATCAGCCCCAGCGCTTCCTCAAGGTCGGCCTCGGTGTTGTAGAAGTGGGGCGAGAGTCGAAGGTGTGGCGTATGATCTTGGGCGTGACGGAGCGACGCCGCGAGGTTGGCGTCCTGCAGGCGGCGCATCGCGGCGGTGCCGGAGTCTCGCTCCATCGGTAGCGAGATGATTCCGCTCAGGGCGCTTTCCGGTTCGTCAGCATGGGCCAGCGTCCCGCCCGCTTGGGCGATTTTCTCCGCCGCGAAAGCTCGAAGGTGCAGCAGCCGTTGCTGGATGGCCGGAACGCCGATGCGATGGAGCAACTCCATGCTGGCCAGCATCCCGGCGTTGCCGAGGAAGTTGAGGCTCCCCGGTTCGTAGCGACGGGCGGTCGGCTCAAAGGCGATGTCCTCCGCCGCGATAAAGTTGGGCGACACCACGTTCCAGGCCCCGAGCAAGGTCGGCTGGAGACGTTCCATCACCTCTTCCTTGACTGTAAAGACCCCGGCCCCGAGCGGCCCAAGCAACCACTTGTGCGAATCCGCGCTCATGAAATCAACCTGCGTCAGGTCCACCTCGGTCGCGCCCAGACTCTGGATGGCATCAAGGCAAAACAGGATACCTCGCCGGTGGAGCAGCTCGCCGATCGCGCTGACATCAATGCGATAGCCGGTGAGAAAGTGGCAACTGGCCAGCGCGACCAACTTCGTCCGACTACTGAGGTGCGCTTCGACCAGTTCGGGGGTGAGCTTGCCCGGCGTCTCCGCCGGAATCCGCACCAACTTCACTCCTTGGTTCTGGAGGTTGATCCAGGGGTAGACGTTGGCCGGGTAGTCGCCTTGGTAGAAGACCACTTCGTCTCCCTCTTCCCACTTCAGCCCGTTGGCGACTAAGCTCAGGCCGAGGGCCGTCGGACCGAGCAAAGCCACTTCGCTCCCCTTGAGGCCGAGGAAGCGGGCGGCCACCTCTCGGCAGTCTTCCACATATTCCAGAAAATTGGCGGGCTCCTGCATGTCGCGCATGCCCTTCTCTGCGAGTGCCGTGGTGGCTTCTGTCGCCACCGCCGAGAGCGGTGCCACCCCAGCGTGGGCTAGAAAAGTGCGCTCAGCCGTCACCGGGAAGAGGCGGCGGCGGAGGGAGTCGTCGGCCAGAATGGCGTCGACGGATAAATCGGCAGGGAGATCGGGCGGCAGGAACGTCATGCCGCTCAACTTGGCTCAGGGCATCGCGGAGTGCAAGCCGCCCTCGCCCTCGCGATTGTAGGCCAGGGTGCCTTTGCGATGCGGCTCGATAAAGACAACCCCTTCCAGCACCGCGTAGTCACTGCCCTTAGCCCGGTCAATGGGACCGTGCAGCACATGGAAACCAGCGGCGTCATACGACCATTTATCCACCGCATCCAGTAGCTCACCGCGCTTGATCCGCTGCAAGCGTAAGGCAATCGCGGCGGGCTTCCAGTAGGGGCGGCTCGCCGGATCGTGCACCAAGAGGAAGCGCTTACCGTCTGCTTTCTTCCACCCCTTAAAGGTCACCCAGTGTCCACCAATGCGGACGAGACGCCCGTTGTGTTCCTTGTACCAGCCGAGATTCAAGACCGCAAAGGCGCCATCTTGGATCGTCCGGCTGAGTTCCCTGAGGCTGGGCGGACCTTTGACGCGTTTATCCCCCACTTTGAGCGGACGAATCCCGTGGTAGCTCACCGCATAATCACGGTGGCCGTTTTCTTGGAAGTACCGATTGAGGCCGCGGACCAAGTCGGCCGGTGGCGTGCCGTTGTCGATGTCCGTCTCCATGTATTCGCCCAGGCGGCGGATCAGGCGGCCAGCATCGTCGACTTCAAAGGTTCGCTCCCGGTTAGCCACCCGCAATGGAGCGCCGTTGGAACGGTACTGTTCCTCCATCCGGTGGTCATTCATCCAGAGCAGGACGTTCGCCACCGCCGTGGGGCCACAATAGGCGTAACCTCGCTTGGGGAGCGCAAAGCCAAAGCCCTGTTGCTTCAGGTCCGGCATGCCGACGTAGGTCTGGGCTCCGACCGTCAAGCTGCTGAGGCACAGCATGACCATCGTGACGAGCGTGAAGGCAAGAAAAACACCTGATTTGATACTCCTCCAGAACATGGCAGAGTAGACTTATCGGCCCAAAAGTAGGGCTAATCAAGCTTCTCTCGGTCGATTTACAGAATTGTAACGCAAGTTTTCTGCAATTGTCCGTCTAAGCGGCATTTTTCGCTATAACGCCGCTTGATAATCCTGGAGGGCTTTGACCGCAAACTTCCGGCTCTGCGTCGCGCGGATAGCGCTAACCGTTGCCTGCGCCGCAGCCAATGTGGTGATCACCGGAACCTTGGAATAAAGCGCCGTGGTGCGGATTTTAACCTCGTCAACGCGTGCAACCGGACCGGACGGCGTGTTGATCACCATCACCACTTCCTCGTTCTTGATCAAATCCAGCACGTTGGGGCGGCCCTCGGCTACTTTGTAAAGCTTCTGGACCGGGACGCCCGCTTCCTTCAGCGCCTTAGCGGTGCCAGAGGTACTGCAAAGGGTGAAGCCAAGTTCAACCAAATCCTTGCCCACCTGGACGGCGTTTTCCTTGTCGAAATCGCGCACACTGAGAAAGACCTTGCCCGGGGCTGGGATGCCCTGCCCGGCGGCCAACTGGCTCTTGGCGTAAGCCAGGCCAAAGTCGTCGTCCTGGCCCATGACTTCGCCCGTCGAGCGCATCTCCGGCCCGAGGAGGATATCGACCCCACGGAACTTAATGAAGGGGAAGACCGCTTCCTTCACGCAATAATGATCCGGGAGCACTTCTTCAGTCAGCCCTAGTTCCGGGAGAGTGGTCCCTGCCATGATCCGGGCGGCGTACTTGGCCAGCGGCACGCCGATCGCCTTGCTGACGAACGGCACGGTGCGCGAAGCACGCGGGTTGGCTTCGATGACGTAAAGAGTGTCGTCCTTGACGGCATACTGGACGTTCATCAACCCACGCACGCCTAGTTCCTTGGCCATGGCCAAAGTGGCGGTGCGGATTTCATCCTGCATCGCGTCAGAGAGAGAATAGGCCGGGATGGAGCAGGCGCTGTCGCCCGAGTGCACACCGGCTTGCTCAATGTGCTGCATGATGGCGCCGATCACCGCCGTTTCACCGTCGGCAATACAATCCACATCCACTTCAATGGCGTCGTTGAGGAAGCGGTCGACCAGCACGGGACGCTCGTTGGAGACTTCCACCGCTTCGCGCATGTAGCGTTCCAACTCGTCGTCATTATAGACGATCTGCATGGCACGGCCGCCGAGAACAAAGCTCGGGCGAACCAAAACCGGGTAGCCGATCTCGCGCGCCCCCGCCAGGGCTTCTTCCTCTGTCGTGGCCGTGGCGTTGGGCGGCTGGCGCAGGCCCAACTTGTGGAGCATTTCCTGGAAGAGCTTGCGGTCCTCGGCGCGGTCGATGCTTTCCACCGGCGTGCCGATAATGTTCACGCCGGCGGCCTCCAGGCCAGCGGCGAGGTTGAGAGGCGTCTGACCGCCAAACTGGACGATGACGCCCCAGACGTTCTCGCGCTCGTAGATGTTGAGCACGTGCTCCAGCGTGAGCGGCTCGAAGAAGAGCTTGTCGCTGGTGTCGTAGTCGGTCGAAACCGTCTCCGGGTTGGAGTTGACCATGATGGTCTCAAACCCAGCTTCGCGCAGAGCAAAACTGGCGTGCACGCAGCAGTAGTCGAACTCGATCCCCTGGCCGATGCGGTTCGGCCCGCCACCGAGGATCATGATCTTCTTCTTGTCGGTCTGCTTGACCTCGTCCAGATCACGGTCGTAGGTGGAGTAATAGTAAGGCGTGTAGGCTTCGAACTCAGCTGCGCAGGTATCCACCAAACGGTAAGCCGGGACGATGCCGGCTCCCTTGCGGGTGGCGCGCACGTCGAGTTCGCTGACGCCCCAGGCCAGGGCGATCTGCCGGTCGGAGAAACCCAGTTGTTTGGCTTCATCCAACAGGGCGGCTTTGGCGTCACCTTCCAGGTTGGCGCCGTCCTTGATCTCCTGCTCGAACTTCACGAGCGACTCAAACTGAGAGAGGAACCAGGGATCGATGCTGGTGGTTTCGTAAATCTGTTCCAGCGTGAAGCCAGCGCGAAAGGCGTGCCGCAGGTAGAAGAGGCGCATCGCGTTCGGCGTGGCCAAGTGATGCTGGATTTCGTTGTTCGGTGGGACGTCTTCTCGCCCGAAGAGACCGCTCCCGCCCGACAGGCCAAAGGCCCCAATTTCCAACGAGTTGAGCGCCTTTTGCAGGCTCTCTTTGAAGGTCCGGCCGATGGCCATGGCTTCGCCCACGCTCTTCATCTGGGTGGTCAGCGTGCTGTCCGCGCCGGCAAATTTTTCGAAAGCGAAGCGCGGGCACTTGGTCACGACATAATCCAAGGTCGGCTCGAAGCTGGCCGGCGTCTTCTGGGTAATGTCGTTGGGAATTTCGTCGAGCGTGTAGCCCACCGCAAGCTTGGCCGCGATCTTGGCGATCGGGAAACCGGTGGCCTTACTGGCCAGGGCCGAGCTGCGCGAAACGCGCGGATTCATCTCAATGACGATCATGCGACCGGTCTCGGGATCCACCGAGAACTGGATGTTGGAGCCGCCCGTCTCAACGCCAATCTCGCGGATAATGGCGAAGGAGGCGTCGCGCATGATTTGGTACTCCTTGTCGGTCAGCGTCTGGATCGGCGCCACGGTGACGGAGTCGCCGGTGTGCACGCCCATCGGGTCCAGATTCTCGATCGAGCAGACGATGACGCAGTTGTCGGCGCAGTCGCGCATGACTTCCATCTCGTACTCTTTCCAGCCGAGCATGCTTTCCTCGACCAAGACTTCGGTGACCGGGGAAAGGTCCAGTCCAGTGCGGACAATTTGCTCAAACTCCTCACGGTTGTAGCCAATGCCGCCGCCACTGCCGCCCATGGTGAAGGCTGGACGTATAATGAGCGGGAAGCGCCCGATGCGCTCGGCAATCTCGTTCGCCTCAGCCATGCTGTGGGCCACGCCCGAATGCGGCACGTCCAGGCCGATCTTGAGCATACAGTCTTTAAAGAGCTGGCGGTCTTCGCCCTTCCGGATGGCCTCGGCGTTGGCCCCGATCATCTGCACCCCTAAGCGGTCAAGCGTGCCGCTGTTATAAAGATCCAACGAACAATTGAGCGCCGTCTGACCGCCCAGGGTCGGCAAAAGAGCGTCAATCGGATGGTCGCCCTTGGCTTCTTCTTCGATAATGGAGGCCACCACGTCCGGAGTAATCGGCTCGATGTAGGTCCGGTCGGCAAATTCCGGGTCCGTCATGATGGTGGCCGGATTGGAGTTTATCAGCACCACACGGTAACCTTCCTCCCGCAAGGCTTTACAGGCTTGGACGCCGGAGTAGTCAAATTCGCAGGCCTGGCCAATGACAATCGGGCCGCTGCCAATGACGAGGATGGTATGAAGGTCGGTACGTTTGGGCATAATGAGTGGGGGCGCTCGGCGCAGCTAAAATTCCGAGAGTTATACGCCAGATGCGGCCATCCGCAAGTGATGAGTTGCAGAAAAGTCCGAAAAAGGGGATTTCCACCGCTAGAAATCTGGTTTATTGCTCGCTGAGATGAGATGGAAGCGGTCCCGCCACCACCACCGTCACCACGGCTACCAGCCGGGACGGAAGATCAACCCGTGGGCAGGCCGCCGCTGGCGGATGTGGGCCTTGATGTTCCTGGTCGCCCTCATCTGCGTGGGCATCGTCCTTTACACCCAGCGGGACAATCTACCGTTTGAGCTTCCATTTTAGACGCTCACAGGTTCGTTTCCCCTGCAGCAGGCAAAATGCCAACGATCGACGGATGCGGTTTTCACCCAATCGTCACCCAACATCCACCTTTTTGTCTTAATTGTCTGGCAGGATGACCGATAAGGAAATCAAGCCATGCGCATATTTAAGCGGGTCCGACATCACGCCTATCAGCGGGGACGCCACATCAACCCCACCAATCGCCACATCCGGGTGCAGCTCGGCATTTTGCTGGCGGTGGTTATGCTCTGTGCCGTCGTCGTGCTGCATTCCTTCCAAAGCTGACCAAGTGCCTGGCAGGACTAAACCGACGGGCTTGTCAAAGTCCGTCTCCCCCCTCCATGGTGAAGCCGTGGCAACTACCTGGAAGGTCCATTCCATCGTGCACGGCTGGTCAAACTGCTTTCTCCTCGAAGCAGGAGACGACCTTGTGCTCATCGATACCGGCCGTCCCGGCTTCGAGGAGAGCTTTCCCCGTAAGTTCCAGGAGCTAGGAAGAACTTTGGGGGAGTTGAGTCACATCGTCCTGACCCACGCCCACCCCGACCACACGGGCAATGTCCACACCCTTCGAAAAGCAAGTGGTGCCACGGTTTGGGCTCACCCCGCAACAGCAGAACTCCTGGCCCAAGGCCAGACCTTTGAGCCCTACACGCCTCGGCCCGATCCCATCGCCTGGGTGATTGAAAAGACAGTGATCTCTCGGGCAGAGCGCCACCTGAAACCACTCGTGATCGACCAAACCGTGCACGACGGCAGCACCCTCCCCTTTGCGGGTGGCCTCCAGGTGCTCGCCACACCTGGCCATGCCAGGGGGCACATTGCGCTCCTCTCCCCGGGGCAAGGCGGTGCCCTCTTCGTCGGCGACGCCATGGTCAACCTGCCCTGGCTCAA
>CAWUJC010000021.1:0-12275 GCA_963922355.1 uncultured bacterium
TGGACATGGTCCAGCAGACCCCATTCTCGTGCATCACTCGGTTGAATTCCCGCATGGGGAAGTCGCCTCGCCCGGCGGCGGGGTTGATGATGAGATGCACGCGTTTAACCGCCATGGCTCCACCATGTCACTAAATTTTGACGGGGCGAGCCTGTCTTTTGCTTTAGGGCGTGGGTGCCTTTTTCGCCCTGGTCGGCAGGCGATAGACGACGGTGCGGGCGGTCAAAAAGAGGTCGGTGCCATCTGGTCCGCCGAGCTCTAAATTGGCGGGCTGGAGTTCGGTGCGGATGGTGCCGAGGTGCGTTCCATCCGGGGCAAACACGCGTACGCCGTCCTGGGCGCTGGACCAGAGGTTGCCTTCGGTGTCGACCCGCATGCCGTCGGCGTGGATGTCGGTGGCGAAGACTTGCTCGTTGGTCAGCTTGTTGCCCTCCACGTCGTAAACGAGAATGCGGTCGATGCCGCTATCCGCGATGTAGAGGCGTGATTCGTCGGGCGAGAAGGCAAGGCCGTTGGGCTTCTCGAAGGACTCGCCCGCCACCTGCACAGGCTCTTCACCCGGTGCCCAGCGCCAGACGGATTCGTGGCCCAGTTCGCTTTCGCGTTTGCCTAGGCCGTAGGCCGGGTCGGTGAACCAGATGGAGCCATTGCCCTTGAGTACGAGGTCGTTGGGCGAGTTGAATTTCTTCCCGCCTACGTCGGCAATGATTACTTCTCGCTGGCCGCTGGGTAACTTCGTTTGGGTAACCACACGGCTTTCGTGCTCGGCGGTCAGCAGGCGCTGGCCTTTGGCGTCGTAGGTGTTGCCGTTGCTCCGCTCGCTGGGCTCGCGCCACGGCTTGGCACCGGTCTCGGGTGTCCAGCGGTAGAGGATATTGGCGGGGATGTCGGAGAAGAGGAGGTAGCCTGGTTGTCCTTCCAAACGGGGAATCCAGACCGGGCCTTCGGTGAACTTGAGCCCCTCGGCGATGGTTTCGAGTTGGGCGTCTGCCGGGAAGAGCGCGAGGAACCTCGCTTTGGTTTCCGGAGAAGCCGGGACGAGGAAGTCGGAGGCGGACATGGTAGTCGTGGTCAGGCAGGCCAAGCCCAGAAGCCCGGCCGTGATAGGGCGCATCCGCACGTGCTAGCCTTGGGCGGGTTGCGCCGACGGGAGGCTTTCCGCCTCGGCCGCGGCCGCGCGAGCCTTCTCTGGTCGTACAAACCAGTCGAAGGCACCCTTCTTCCAGGCGTAGGCATCCGCCGCGAAGAAGAGGACGAAGAAGGCAACCATGGACCAGAGCACGGACAAGTCGGTGGCAACCAGTGGCTGGTAGACCACGGCCCAGACGTAGAGGAACACCACTTCGATATCGAAGAGGATGAAGAGCATGGCCACGAGGTAGAACTTGACCGAGAAGCGGGGGTTGGGCGAGCCGAGCGGCTCCTTGCCGCATTCGTAGGCGATGTCCTTGGCGCGGGTGTGGGCGCCCTTTTTGCCGAGCATGGTCGACATCGTGATGGAGGCGACCGCAAAGGCGATCGCGATACCGATCTGGATGAGAATCGGGACGTAGCTGTACGCTTCGGGGACGGTGGCAGCGGCTTCAGGCATACGGCCAACTAAGCAGACCCCAGCCCCGGGTGCAAGCCCCCGGAATTATAGGGGCGGAGATTCTCGTTAATCAGAGAATCTGGTGGCTCTTCGTTATCCAATATTCCCTCGTCATTTCTTTTTGGTTAATCTTGAATGTAGAGGCTTAAGAGCCCGGAGATCATCTTGCAAACTATCTTCATCCTTCTCGGTGTGTTCTGCATGGCAATAGCGTTTGCCCTCGATCTTTTTAGCCTGAAGGTAGCGATTCAATGGAATCAGAGGGGGTATGGTCCATCTGGCATACCGTTTCTACCCGTGTTCATCTACGCGTTGGGAATCTACGTATTGCCCATCTGGAATACGGAAAAACAATACCTGTTCCTAGGATGCGTGTCCTGGCACGTTGCTGCCCAATTCATTATTCCATTGGGCCATCGAAAATGGATCGGGAAATAAAGTGGCCACCCCTACGGGATTCGAACCCGTGCTGCCTCCGTGAAAGGGAGGAGAGCTAACCACTACTCCAAGGGGTGCTCAAAGCTGAGTCGGGCATTAAAGCGGAATTGGAGGAGTTTGGCAACCCCGTGTTGGGAGAAAATGAGGTGGGGAGATTTTTCCAGCCTTCGCTGGCGGCCCACCCGAGGAAGAGATAGCAGTCGACGATGCGGGTCCAGGTGGTTGTCGCGCCTTGGGCCCAGCTAATGTTCTCCGCAATGGGGATCGTGAGGGCCAGGAGGATGAGGATATTGATCCCCACGATAATAACGAAGGAAAAGAGCCAGCCTTGGCCGATGAGGTCGGTTTGTTCTTTGTGGATCATCCCGATGGTGAACGTGATGTGGAAGCCTAAGGTCATGCCGATGCCAAAGAAGAGCACCGTTTCGTACTGGTTGATCTCGGACCACCAAAAGGACGTCACCAGCCAAAGCGCCATCCAGATGAGGGTGTAGAGCGGGACGAAGTAGGGGGACAGGGCGATGTACCAGTTGACCGTGTCGGTGGCGATGTGTCCGCCTTTGCTGCTGACGTGGAAGGCGCTCACTTTGCCGCGCGAGAGGATAACCGCCAAAGCATGGGTAAACTCGTGGCCAAAGACGTACAGCCACATCGGACGGGGAAGAAACCAGTAAATCAGCACCCAGAGCACAAAGCCGCCCGCTACCGAAAGCGCCCAGGGGGACTGCCAGCCCTGGCCAGGCAGCCAAGCTACCGTGATGTCCCAGAGTGCCCAGAGAAGCCCACACATGGCGGGGAGGAGGGCCAGCGCGATCAAGAATTTGATCCAGCGGCCGGGGGGCTTAGCAACAGGTGGGGCGGAGGCCATGCGCGTATTGAACGCCGCACCGGGCGAATTGCAACGCGGAAGCGTGGGATGAAGAAAAAGCTCCCCGTCAGGCCCCGAGCTGTTAGCCTCCCGCCATGAGCAATGACGAAAAAACGATGGGGGCCCTCTGCCATTTTCTGGCGTTGACGGGCTTTGTGATTCCTTTTGGTAATATCTTGGGCCCGCTGATTATCTGGTTGGTGAAAAAGAACGAGTCCGCCTTTGTTGACCAGCAGGGCCGTGAATCGTTGAATTTTCAGCTCAATGTCATGGTTTGGGCCTTAATTTCTGGGGTTCTGGTCTTTGTTCTCATTGGTGTGCTACTCATTTTTGTGGTGATGGTGGTGATGTTGGTCTTCACCATTATCGGCGGCGTAAGGGCCAGCAACGGTGAGAGTTACAAGTATCCGCTGCCGATCTTTCGGCTGTTCTAAAACGGCCTCGAAAAAAAGATAGCTTCAACGTTGACAGGTCAGCCTGGATTTGGTTCTATGCTCGGCTCCCATGGCTAATAAAAAGAGTGCAGAAAAACAGTCGCGCGTGGATGATCGTCGCCGCGCCATCAACATCCGCAATAAGTCCGAGGCTCGGACGGTGGAGCGTAAGATCCGCCGCTTGGTGACCGAAGGCAAGCAGGAGGATGCGGCTAAGCTCATGCCTGAACTTCAGAGCAAGCTCGACAAAGCCATCAAAAAGGGTGCCCTGCACGGCAACACGGCCAACCGCCGCAAGGTTCGCGTGGCGCACCTGCTTTCCAAGAAAGCTGCCTAAAGCTACCTAAGCGTCTTACTCGGTTAGCGTGATTTTAAGAGAGACGGTCTCCGGGCCGTCTTTTTTTGTGCCTGCCCCCAGGACGTGGGGAGCATGAAGAGGTAACCCCTTGGTCTACCAGCCTTCAACCACGAGAAGGCAAATATTGCGGGCCAAGTCTTCCGCCGCGAGGGGGATGGCCTGTCGCTGAGCCTCATTCAGGTCCTGCTGAACGAAGAAGGTAGTCGTACCGCGGACGAATTGATCATTGAGGATCTTCTTGCCTAGGACGCGGTTGATGACTGTGATTTTCGCGTTGATGTTGAGGCGGTACTCCGCGGTGGTGAGCGCGTCGTCTCGCGTCGTGCGGGCCGGGGTGCGATCCACGTCGGTGACGGTGATGAGGAGTTCCGCATCCGCCTTGTTAGACTGGGCGGTCTTCAAGGTTCCGTCGTTATCGAAAGCGCGGATCGTCTGATTCGTCACGTAAGCAATAATGTCCGGCGTATAACTTTCGTTGGTCGCCATCGGGATGTAGATACTGTTGAGCCCTTGCAGCTCACGACCCCCGATGTTACCCACGCGATAACCGGAGCATCCACTCATCACCAGAGCGACACCCATCGCGGCTGCCAGCAGTGGCAGCTTCAATCCCCATGTCCAGCGGCTCATAAATCGTCCGCCGGGTCAGACGCGAGGGAGGGCCCTTCGGTGGGGTTGACGGGGCGAGCCCGTTTGGCGTTTTCAATGGCCTTTTGTCCCTCGACGGCCTCGCGTAATTCGTTGACCTTTTCCTGGGCGCGTTTGGCCACTTCAGAATCGGGTTGCTGGCGAATTACTTCATTGTAGTAGATGAATGCCGCTTTTTTGTTGCCCTGGCGCTCGTAGAATTTGGCGACCTCGAAGGCGCCTTCGGTTCGACGACCGTTGAGCTCATCGATGTGCTCTTCCGCCGCGACAACCTTGTCACTGTTGGGGAAGCGAACCATAAAGTCCTGGAAACCTTCCACGGCCTTTTGGGCGGCGCTTTGGTCGTACTCCGGCTCGCGGCTGGCCAGCTTCCAAGCAAAACCAACCTGATACATGGCGTCATCGACCAGCGGGCTGCCCGGGTACTTGTCGATCAGGCGATTGTAGGCGGCCACGGCTTCGCCAAATTCTTTCTTCTTCTCGTGGGCCAGGCCAATGTGGAACATGGCGTCAGCCGCGTTGCGACCGTAGGGGGCATTGCGGATAACCTGCTCATAAATCTCAACCGCCTTGCCATAATCTGCACCTAAGGGGATGCGCCAGAGGCGTTTCGGTTCGCCGCCCAAGTAAAGGTTGCCGATCGCCATTTGCCGGTCCAGCGCCTCTTGGAAGTAGGTGCTGTTCGGGTACTTTTCGATCATCTTTTGGTAAGAATTGTAAGCCTGGAGGAAGTCGCCCTGTTTCTCTTCCATCCGGGCCAGACCGTACTGGCCTTCCGGCGCGTAGAAGGAAAGGGGCCAGCGGCGAACCAAGCTGGCGTAGGCCTTCCGCGCGGCCTTGTAGTCCTGCGCACTCTCAAGCTTCTTGGCCGCCGCAAGCTGGTCTTTGGAGCTCGAGGCCGAAATCTCAGTGCCGCTTTCATCCGTCCAGCCCTCGCCCGGACGCCACACGAGTGCCCCTTCCACCGGGAGGACCGGAAGAACCAGGGCGCAAGCTAGCGGCACGAAAAGGGCAGGAGCCAGTGATCGCATACTACGTAAAGTGTAACCGATCCGCCCGCCGGGTCAAACCCTTAGCGCAGAGGGCTCTAGCCCCTTGGATTGCGCCCTTGATTCCCCTGGTTTACAAGCGCTTCCCCCCCGCCTAAGCTGCTGGCATGCGATGGAGCCTTTTGGGTCTACTATTAGCTTTTCCTCTCGTGGCGGGCGAGATGCCGAAGTTGCGGGATCCGGGGGAGATGATCGCGCTTTACGGCGGAGAGGGCAGCCTGGCCATACTACGTCAACCTTCGGCGGTGAAAGTTTGCCGTCTTCGTGAAGTGGCGAAAGCAGCGAAGGGAGGCGAGGACGTCGTTACGCTCAACCGGATTAGCTATGAGCGAGGTCCGTGGAAAACACTGAGTGCCGATCACGCTCAGCAAATCCAAGCCCAACTTCTCAAGGTCTCCAACTATGATTGGAAGAGCATTAGTTTCTGCGATCCGAATTATAATTATCGGGTTTGCTTTCAGGCCAATGGCGATCATCTCACGATTGATTATTGCCTTAGTTGCCAGGAGCTCTTGGTCTCAAAGAACGGAGCGAAAGTCGGAGATAAACTATTCGAGAGTCCGGTCTTTCTGAAAGTCTTGCGGGATCTCTTCCCCGAGGATCAGGCTCCACAGGGGGTAACTAAGTGAAGCTGGCTTGGGGACTTTTTCTTGGTGGCTGCTTAGTCGTGTTGGCGGGTTGCTCTGGCACGGAAGATGCCACGTCCACGGCTTCTCCTCCGCAGGAAGCTCCCACCAAAGCGGAGCAGTTGGCCAAGCTGAAGGAGCTGCAAGAGCAGGCCAAGGGGACCTACGCGGAACAGATCCAAGCCTTGGAAAAGCAAGGGGCGGGCGAGGAGGAGATGCAGGAACTCCGCCGCGAATTGGAAGCTATCCCGCTGGATCAGTTGCCCATTGAGGATTTGGTGGTGCAGTTGAGGACATTAGACAAGCCGCTAGGAGAGGTGATTTCGCCTTTAACTGATGTTGATGCTGTGCCGATTCAGGATGCTTTTCTTCATGTCTACCTGCTGTGTCGTCGTGCAGAGATATGGAGTGGCCGAGATGAGTTCTTTCAAGCCATGGCCAGCTACGAACAGGCTCTCCATCTATTTCCGATAGTTGCCACAAAGCAGAGTCGTTTTGCCGATGATATATCGGGTTATCGTCGTCATCTATCACAGCGCCAATCAGCCTTGCTCAAAGAAATCCTCGCACGGAAACAGGCCGAGGATCCGGTGGCGCCGGACTTGAGTCGCCAGGAAGGCGAAACGGACCAGGCGCTGTATCTTCGTATCCAGCAGACCATGCGGGAGGGGCGGAAGCTGGTGCTCAACAACGAGTGGGAGAAAGCCTACTTCTATTACACCGTGGCTTTGACGGCCTTGGAGGCGCTGCCGCCGGGGTTCAACACCGAGATCGTGGCGACGCGCCGACAAACGTGTCGGGAACAGCTCCAGCTCATCTATCGGCAAGCGGCTTACCAGAAAGAGAAGGCAGATTCGGAAACCACCTCTGAAGAGGAAACTGCGACGGCATCCTCGAAAACCACGCCGGGTCTCATGTCTGGCATGCCGGCGCCGATGGAGGGGGAGCAAGCGTTGTTCCTCAAGACGGTGCGGCAGGTGCAGAACGCGCGGAAGTACGAAGAGCAGGGGCGTTTACGCCCCGCGCTGGCCGAGTACGAAGCAGCGTTGAAGAACATGATGAAGATGGCGCCCGAGCTGAAGCACGGCGACGGCGGACCGGACGATGACGTGCGCGATGCGATCCGCCGCCTGAAACGGAAGGTAAAGAAGTAGGAGGACGGAGCTTTTGCTCTGCTGCCGGGACGTCGACAGCTACCGGTCAAAAAAATCCGCCTCTAGCATCAGCGCTAGCTACCGGAGGAAAATTGGATGCAACGTCACGTTGCCCTAGCCGCGGTAGCGCTGGGCGACAGGGATGCGGCGGCCAACGCCAAAGGCACGGGGCGAGACTTTCAGGCCAGGCGCGGCTTGGCGGCGCTTGTACTCGCTGAAGGTGACCTTGTTGATGATGTCGCGCACCACCTCGGGGTCGAAGCCCTCGTTGGTCAACTTGTGGGTGCCGATGTCGTCGACCACATACTGATCGAGCAACGCGTCGAGCACGTCGTAGGGCGGGAGGGAGTCCTCATCCTTTTGGTCGGGGCGAAGTTCGGCACTGGGCGGCTTGGTGATGGTCGCTTCGGGGATCAGCTCGCGCCCGGCATCTTCGTTGATAAAGCGAGCTAGGCGAAAGACGTCGGTTTTGAGGACGTCGCTGATCACGCCCAGGCCGCCGCACATGTCGCCGTAGAGGGTGCAGTAGCCGACCGCCAGCTCCGACTTGTTGCCGGTGGTGAGGACGAGGGCACCAAACTTGTTGGACAGGGCCATGACGGTGACGCCGCGCAGCCGAGCCTGGATGTTTTCTTCGGTGATGTCAGGCTCTCGGCCCGAGAATACGTCGGAAAGGCTGCCTTCCACCGCCGCGACTTGGTCGACAATGGGAATTATCTCAAAGCGGATGCCGAGGTTTTCGGCCAAGCTTTGGGCGTCGCTTTTACTGCCGTCGCTGGAAAACTTGGAAGGCATGGAAACGCCCAAGACATTCTCCGGGCCCAAGGCCGCAGCGGCCACGGCGGCGACTACGGCGGAATCAATCCCGCCAGAGAGGCCGATGATGGCCGACTTGAAGCCGCATTTGTGAAGATAGTCGCGCACGCCGAGTTGGAGCGCCTCGAAGAGCATCGCTTCTTTGGAGAGAGCTGAGCAGGTGGTTGCGGTGTAGGTCGCCGTCGTCGGGGACTCCAGGTCCACCACGGTGACGTGTTCGGCGAAGCCGCGGCCGTTGACCGCGCCGTCTGCAAAGGGGAGAAGTTGGCCTTTGGCATTCACCACCAAGCTGTGGCCGTCGAAGATCAGTTCGTCGTTGCCGCCGACTAGGTTGACTTGGACGATGGGCAGGCTTTCGTCTCGCGCGGCGGTGGCGAGCATGTCGTAGCGGAGTTTTTCTTTGCCGCGATACCAGGGCGAGGCCGAGAGGTTGACGATCAGATCCGCCCCGTCGGCCGCCAGTTCGTGGAAGGGGTCGCGGCGGTGGAGGCGTTCGGGCCAGAAGTCGGCGTCGTTCCAGATGTCTTCGCAGATGGTGACTCCGACTTTTTGCCCCATGTGCTGGAAAGAGAAGGGCGCGCCGGCGGGTTCAAAGTAGCGGTCTTCGTCGAAGACGTCATAAGAAGGCAGGAGGCACTTGTGGGCGTGTGCTTCTATCTTACCCTGGCGGAGAAACGCGGCCGCGTTGTAGAGGGGGCGTCCGGGCCGGACCGGGTTGCGCTGAATGGTGCCGACGAGGAGGGGGACGTCGCCAATCTCCTGGGCGAGGGTCTCCAAGGTCTGCTCGGCGGCGTGGAGAAAGTCTTCGCGCAGGAGAAGATCACGGGGCGGGTAGCCACAAAGGAAAAGCTCCGGAGCGAGGGCAAGATCAGCCCCTTGGGCGACCACGGTCTGGTAAGCCGCGAGGAGCTTGGCCGCGTTTCCAGAAAAGTCGCCAATCGTGGCGTTAAGCTGCAGGAGACCGATTTTCATCCACCGTCACGTAAGCAAACGGCACGAAAAAAGCACGCCCGGAATGCAGGAACTTATTTGGCGATCAAACGATCCTCGTTCGGATCCTGCCAGTTCACAATCCAAGTAGGAGAATCATCTTCCGTAGAACCGCCGGTGCTCCAGAGGTCAAAGAACCCAACGTTGTAGCCTTGCAAGCCAGTCGGGTTGCCACTGCTGTCCGTCGTTTCTCCATAATCCAAGCTGCGGTAGCCGAAAGCGAAGCCCCAGGGATCGACAAAGTAGTCACCGCCGCTGTCTTGCTGGATAAGGTTCTTTTTCAGATTCGGGAAATAGCTGGGCTTGTTGGGGCGATCTCCCCAGTTGGCGGTACCTCCATCTGGATCGATTCCCGTTACGGCGCGGAAGAGGAGACGACCCGAGGTGACGTAGTCGGTCGGATTGCCGGAAGGTTCTTCCGTATCTGATAAATCAAGCGCTTGTGGATAGATGCCGTTCTCAACTTTGTAACTCTCCACCGCGGTGGCTAGAGCTTGAATTTGGGAGGAAGCTGCTGCTGTGTTGGAGGAACGCCAGGCTCCGCTGACCGCGCCGAAGGTGATGCCGACTAGGATGGCGATCACGCCCATGGCAACCAGAAGCTCAACCAAGGTGAAGGCTCGTTTTGCTGAGGAGAAAGTGGGAGTCGTACAAGTGTTCATTTGATTTTGTTATTCGTAGGAAATAGCGACGACCATGCCGTCAGACGTGGCCGTATCGGCCGCCCAAGCTGCGGTCTGAATTCCCATGCCTAGGCTGCCCCCCGTAGGAGAGTCTCCTTTTTCCGGGAGGCCGGTGAGGAAGTTATCTAGGTCCGTATCAAACTTGAGGTAGTAGAAACCATCCCAAGGAGTGACGGGGTAATTCACGGTGCTGTCGCCAAGCGTGTAATCCTTTTTGGTGAAAGAAAGGAAATGGACACCTCGCGGATTGTCCGCGTTGGGGGCTGCAGTTGGGGAGGTGGCGTTAATGGCACGACCACCGTTCAAGACCGTGGCCAAATTGCCAAGTTTTGTGGCGCTGTCGATGTTGCCGTCGCTCGCAACTCCCACGGGCCATTGCTTGTATTCGGAGAAGTAGGCTTGCAAACCGCCCACCAGCTGCGCGCACATGGCCGAAGCTTGCGTCTTTTTGGCGGACTTGATGACGTTACTGTAAGCCACACCTGAGATGGCAACCAACACCGCAATGATCACCATCACCACCAAAAGCTCCACCAGCGTGAACGCTCTGGCGGCAGAGTAAGTGATGTTGCGTTGGAGGGGCATCTCGCGTCTATTCGTAGGAGTTAGCGACAACTTCGCCCGCAGTCGTGGAGTCATCGGCCGTCCAGACGGCGACGTCGGAGCTCAGGCCAATGCTCCCACCACTTGGCGCTTCGCCTTTTGCCGGCAGACCCTCAAGATAGTTGTCGTAGTCGTGGTCGAACTGGATGTAGTAAATATTGTCCCAAGGGTTCACCGGGTAAGTTTCCTCACCGCTGCTGGACGTATAATCTTTCTTGGAGAAAGACATAAACGTAATGAGGCGTGCGTTATGGGTATCATCGGCAGAACCACCCGAGCTTGCACCCAAGGTGCGGCCCCCGTTTAACGCCGTGGCCAAGGTGGATAATTGGGCGTCGGAGCTAATCAGGCCACTGGAACCGATAGCTGGCCAGCGATTGTACTCGGTGTAGTAGGCCTGCATCCCGGTCGCGAGTTGATTGCACATAGCGGCGGCCCGGGCTTTTTTGCCAGAGGTCAGTACGCCTGAAAAAGCGGGAAAGGCGAGCCCGGCCAGGATGGCGATGATCACGATCACGACCAGAAGTTCGACGAGGGTGAAGCCTCGGCGACGGAGAGAAACGGACGGGCGATGTATGGACAATGTCTTCATGCTATTGCCTAATTTACGGGAGGTTGGTTGCCTTTACCACTATTTTATGGCTAGGCCACAAGAATAGTGATTTAGCTCTCTAAAGGACCATCTCATGGTCTAGTCTTTACCGCGGCTTGCACTGGCGCGGCTTCTAGCCTAAGTAAGGTTAATCATGGATTTCGACTGGAGCCTTTATACTGCCACGCCAGCGGCGGAAACCGGGCCGTCGCCAGATGAAATCAGCGAGAGCTTTGAAGACCCGTTTAGCCTCCGGCTGCTTC
Organism: uncultured bacterium; assembly: GCA_963922355.1. Classification (GTDB taxonomy): domain Bacteria; phylum Verrucomicrobiota; class Verrucomicrobiia; order Methylacidiphilales; family UBA1321; genus CAWUJC01. The sequence goes on from CAWUJC010000021.1 coordinate 11,114, forward strand.
CGGATTCCCCCCGTTTTGCCGAGCAGGCGCGCTTTTTTAGTCTAGGCCGTACCCTTCAGGGCAAGCCGCTCTTGGCGGTTTACACCTCAACGGGGAAGACCGTCCGCGTTATCACGGCGCGGAAGATGTCGAACGAAGAGAGTTTTTTCTATGACCGCAAAGCCAAGGAGAGCCTGTGAGCGCTTCTCCGCCTGATTCTGAGCTTTCTGCTAAGGCTGCGGCCCAAGCCAAGACAAGCCTGGACATGGTTTCCGACTGGGAAGAAGTGCCCGCTTTTTCCCATCCGGCGGAGGAAGCTGCTTATTGGCAGTCCCACCAGATTGATGGCCGCCTGATGTTGAACGCCTTGGCCAAGGCCGACCATGCGGAGTCGACCACGATCACCTTGCGGATGGATCCCCGGATGTTGAGCCGGCTGAAGCGCCTAGCCCGTCAGCGCTATCTGAATTACCAGAGCATGCTCAAGCAATGGGTGGCAGAGCGGCTCGAACAGGAATCCGATTAAAGCGCTGGTTGAATCATGGCGGATGCATCTCCCTCTCCCGGGTCGAGTGAACCCACGGCTCCCGCGAAGAAGGGGGCTGTGATGAAACACTATGCCGGTATTGCCCTGTTGGTGATCGTGCTCGCCGGGGTGACAATCTGGGGTGTGCGCACTTGCCAGGCGATGCTGAATGAGCAAGTCGCCGGCGTGGCCAAAGTCTTTCAGGATGTCCTCAGCATTCGGCCGGAGATTCGGGTTAACAGCACCGTGGTTTATGGCCAGACCAGCCCGATCGAGGAGCTGGCGGTGGTGAAGAAAGAGCAACTTGTGGAAATGACGCTCAAACAAAAAATGCAGATTTGGTCGACGCCGATCCCCATGACAGGCAAAGAGTTGCACGTCCGGGCCATTTACCGCATTAAGGCCGGTTTTGACCTGAGTAAGCCCTTTGTGGTGAACATTGATCCGACCACCAACCAGATCACGGCAGACATGCCTCCGGCGGAAATTTTGTCTGTCGAGCGTGTCGGGCCGCTGAGCATGAAAGAGGAGGCCGGGTGGCTCACCAGCATTACCGTTGAGGAGCGCACCCAGTTGCTCAATCAATTGCACGAGGCGGCCGAAACGGCTGCGGAGGAATCCGGGCTCATCGAACAGGCGCAAGAGCAGGTGATCCAA
>CAWUJC010000022.1:0-12223 GCA_963922355.1 uncultured bacterium
CTCGATCTGATGCTACAGGTTAATGTGGTTGCCCTGACGCATCTGACTCGGACTCTGCTTACGGGGATGCAAGATCGCCAGCGTGGTTGTGTGCTGAACGTTTCCAGTACGGCGGGCTTTCTCGCGCTGCCTTCCTTTGCCGCTTATGCCGCGACCAAGGCCTACGTTAACAGCCTGACCGAAGCGCTGCGTTTTGAACTGAAAGGTAGCGGGGTATCCATGACCGCACTTTGTCCAGGGCCGGTGGAGACCGAGTTTGGGCAGGTCGCCACCCGCCCCGATGGAAAGCGTGATTTTGCTCCGCCAGAATTCTTTTTGGTCCCCGCCGAGCAAGTGGTACGTGAAGCGCTGGCGGCGGCTCGGCGCGGCCAAGCACGCGTGATCCCCGGGCTAAGAGTTCGTGCCATGATGCTCTTCATGGACGCACTGCCCACGCCGTTCATGCGTGGGATGCTCGGGATCGGTGATTGGTTGATGACGAGCTTCGGAAAGAAATAAGTTTCGCCTCGATCTTTAGCGTGCGTTGGTCGCTTCGTGCGTTACCATGCAGCCAATGGAAGCGTTGCGATTGGCTGTTTTGGGATCGGGCAAGGGGAGTAATTTTGTTTCGATCCAACGCGCGATTGGAGACGGCGAGCTAACCGCCGAGATTAGGCTGGTCGTCAGCGATAACGCCGAAGCCGGGATCTTGGCCCGTGCTCGGGAATTCGATCTTCCGGCGGTGGTTCTGCCGCCTAGCCAATTCAAAACCAAGCTTGAGCCGGAAACGGAGAACAAGCTGGCGCAGCTTCTGCTCAACGAACGGATTGAGCTGGTCGTGTTGGCCGGATACATGCGCGTCGTCAAAGCGCCCTTGCTGGAAGCTTTCCCGGAACGCATCGTCAACATTCATCCTTCCTTGCTCCCCAAGTTCAAGGGCCTGGAAGCCTGGAAGCAGGCGCTGGAGGCTGGCGAAACCAAGGCCGGGTGCACGGTGCATTTCGTCAATGCTGACATCGATGCAGGGCGCATCATTGCCCAACGGGAGGTGCCCGTGCTGCCGGACGATACGGCGGAGTCGCTCCATGCCCGCATCCAAGTCGCCGAGCATCAGCTGTATCCCTGGTGCATCAAGTCATTAGTGGGTGAACTACGCCAACTATAGAACTCATTTTCAAAAGTTCCGCGTCCGCACTTGCCAGTTGGATTTTGAAATGGGTACTAGCGCCGCCTAGGGGGCTTGCGGCGGCAACAAGTCAGACGGTGTCGAGGCTGGCGTCTCTGCTGGGGCGGTTGATTCCGCCGGGGCGGCAGGAGCCGACGGAGCAGGTTCTTTTGCCGGAGCCGATGGGGACGCTGGTGCCGGAGTGCCGCCCATGCCGGGGAGGTCGAGCTTCTGAATCTTGTAGCCCTCGGGGATTTCAAACAAGCTAGCGTTGGGGGGATCAAGCTTCACTTTGCTGAAGTCCATCTGAACGAGACCATCGGGGGTGGCGAGGCGCACGGGCTGTTGCTTGTCGTCCAGCCAGACGTAGATGGATTGGCCAAAGTCAGTTTCGGTCACGTACTTGGTGGCCTCGACGCCGTTCACCTTCTCTGCCTCAACTTTGGTGAGGGTCATGTTGCCCTTGGCCAGCTCCGACATGGGGTCCTGACTGATGGCCGGATTCGTGAGCTGCAGGGCGATTTGCTCCTGCGGCTTGAGGTTGGTCATGGTCTGGGTTTCGGCGTCGATGATCGTTACCGAACGCACCCCCTGGAGATCCATTTCCATCCTAGTCTTGGGGCCCATTTTATGGAAGCGGACCCGATTTTCTTGCCCCATGGTTTTCATCTTCACGTTTGCGCTGAAGTTATCAGGGAACTTTGGCGCAGGTGCTTCCTCGGCAGAAAGAGCGACGGTGGAGAAGAAGACGCAGGCGAGGGGGAGAAAAGCGAAACGACGCATTCTTCTAAACTAAGGTGATCTTGAGGAGGTGCAAGCCTTGGTCCCAAGCGCGAGGTTGAAGGCGCTGCGTTTTATCCGCATGATGGAAGGATGGATGGCGAAGAAAAGTGGCAGTTGGACAAGGCCGGTCAACCCGCGATGGAGTTGCAGGTGCAGCGGGCCTTGGAGTACTTCTTGTCGCGCATTCCCGAAAGCAGCGAGCCTTCGGCGGATGACCCCGAATCGCGCTCCCAACAGATCATCGAGAAAGCCGCGTGGAAGGCGGGGCTCCTTTCTGGCGGGTTGGCCATCCCACCCGGGCCGCTAGGCTTGCTGACGGTGTTGCCCGACGTGGTGGCGATCTGGCGGGTGCAGGCCCAGATGGCGGCGGACGTGGCTGCCTGCTACGGACAGCAAGGCAGCATGACGCGCGATGAGATGCTTTATTGCCTCTTTAAACATACGGCGAGCCAATACGTCCGGCACTTGGCCGTGGAGTCAGGCGGGCGGCTGCTCATTCGTCGCGCTGCGTTGCGCATTGGCGACGAGGTGTTGGCCAAAGTGGGGTTACGTTGCGCCCAGCGCTTGGTGACCCGCAGTGCCGTGCGTGCCTTACCGTTACTCGGTGCGGCTGCGGTCGGGGCTTATGCTTTTTATGATACCCGCAAGGTGGGGCAAACTTCCCGTGAGGTCTTTCGCCATGCGGCTCCGCCGCAAGTGCGACTCTACGATATTGATGCGGTTGATCCGGCCTAATCGCGGAGGCTTTTGCGTTGCGGTTCTTGGTGCAAGCGCCATGATAGAAGCATGATCTTTGCGATTATTGGTGGTTTCCTCATGGCGATGGGCTTTTGGCTTTTTCTGGGAGACCCCGGAACCGATCCCCAGGGACGCTACCTGGGGGAGGCCGTGCACGGCTTTCTGCTCTGGCTTTCGGATCTTCGACCGTTCTCGACGATCCTGAGCTTCGTCCTCGGCGTGGCGGGCTTCATGATGATGAAGAAGCGATAGCCAGACGGAGCCTTGCAACGGCTTAGCGCGGCATGATGGGCACCGCACGCTGAACGCGTTGGGCGGCGGGCACGGTTGGATTTTTTGGCGGAATGACGTTTACCGGCATTCCGACTTTGACCATGCGCAGCAGCTTGTTGGCGTTCCAATTGGAGAGGCGGAAGCAGCCGCTGGACTGAGTGCGAGAAATGTCCTCCGGTTCGGGCGTTCCGTGCATGCCGTAGCCGGGGAGGGTGAGGCCAACCCAAGCCGTGCCGACCGGATTATTCGGCCCGGGCGGAAGGATCATCTTCTTGGTGATGCCTTCGGCTTCGGCGACACTGGTAATCACGTCGGGGCTAAAGGTGTAGTCGGGATTTACCGCGATATTCTTCACGCGGAGTTCGCCCTGCGGCCGCTTGTTTTTGTTCCGGGCGATGGAGCAGGGGAAGTGGGCGATAATTCGGCCGTTCGCATCCAAGGCTTGGATGGTCGTTTCGTCCAGGATGATGCGAATGGAGTCTGCTTTGCGGATGGACTTCGCCGGGAAAACTTTGGGCCCGATCACTTCGGTGCCGACGCTCACGGTGGTCACGTCTGGATTGAGATCTTGTAGATATCCAACCGTGCAGTGGAACTTCTCCGCCAGCATCTCCCAGGGATCGTTGTAGCCGAGGAATTTGGCCTTGGCCTTTTCCTTCCAGAGCTTGGGAGTGGGGACGACCTGCTCCATGTCTTTGGCCGTGACGATGTAATTGGTGAAGGGCTCACCCGGCTCGCCGATGGCGTTGCGGGTGGCGGCATCTAGCTCACCCGTAACGGGGAGGCCGCGTGATTGCTGGAAGGCGCGGATGACCCGGCGGGTCCGCATGCCAACGTCACCGTCGACGAAACCACAGGAGAAATGCATCCGCTCAAGCGCCACTTGGTAAGCCGCGACGCGTTCCGTGGTCATCTCATCAGGGTTGAGGGGCTGCGCTCGCGCGACATTAGCCGGGGTGGCGGCTTTAACCACGGGCTCGGGTTCCGGTTCCGGCTTCGCTTCTTCTTGGGGGGCAACCGGGGTCGGTGGATCTGCCTTGGCCATCAGGGTTTCTTCTTCACCGATGAATTCGCCCTCCGGGCCGATCACGGCAGCTTCGGTCGTCTCGGCCGTTACTTCGGGCTTCGGTTCTGGTTGGGCGGGCTCCGGCGGCTTCTTCCCGGCAATTTCATTGATGATGGCCACATCCTGTTCGGTCATGCGGGTTTGTTTTTCTTCCGGCCAAGGCTGAGGTGGCGGCGGAGGGGCCTCGGCCTGCGGTTGAGGTGGAGGCGGAGCCGGCTTGAGCTTTTTGACCGGTTCCACCTGAGCAACTTGGGTGCCTTGGGCTTCCTCCGTGGGCCAGGGGGCAAAGAACCAGATGTAGCCAATGGCCGAGGAAGAGCAGAGGGAAATGATGATGACCAGCGGCAGGCCGATGTTCAGCCGCACGGGTTGTTGCGGCTGTTTCTTGGGCTTGTTTCGACGCTTGGCGGTCGAGGTCCCCGTCTTACGCCGAGTCGTGGAGGAGGAAGACTTGCTGGAAGTCGTCTTCTTCGAGCTGCTGCGTTTGCGGGGAGAGTTCTGCCGAGGGGTGGCCATGGGGGAAGATAGTCGAAAGCGACCTGCGAAAGCAAGCCTACCGCACAATTGTATAATTTACCGTCTTTGACGTTGAAAGATGCGGCGCCGTGTCAGTTTTTACGCTTTAAGCTTTATCGCCAGCCGAGCCTGCTTCGTGGTACTCGGCATCGGTGTTCACCGCCCAGCAATCATAGTCTGCGCCTTGGATATTCCGCGCAGCAAGCATGGCCGTCATCATGGAATGATCCTGGTTATTGTAGCGATGCATGCCGTTGCGGCCCACGGGCTGGAGGTTCTCGAACTGGTTGAGCCAGTGGCGGATGACGTCCACGTTGGCCTGGTAGTCCTGATCGTAAATCGGATAGGCCTTGGGCATGCGGACGACGAAGGCATTCTCAATGTCCTCCGGCTGGGCGAGGCCGATTTGCGCCACTTCCTTGGTGGCCAGTTCCCGCAGGGTGGCTTCGTCGCTGTTCCAGAGGCCGTCACCTTCAAAGCAAAAATATTCCAGGCCGAGGGAAGTCTTGGCCGGGTCGGGCACCATGGCGGCACTCCAGTTCTTGTAATTTTGTACCCGACCGACCTTCACCGAGGGGTCATGGATGTAAATCCAGGTATCCGGGAAGATGTCGGCTTGATTGACCACAAGGCAGACCGTGAGGAAATCGCGATAACGCAGGCGTTTTGCAGCCTGCAGCACCTCCTCGGGGGGGGCGGGACTCAGGCACTCGATTAGTTCACGGAGCGGAATGGAGGAGATGAAGCGTTCGCCGTCCTGGCGATAAGGCTGGCCGGCGGCGTCTTCGCCCTCGATGGCGATGACGCGGTTGCCTTCCCAGAGAACCTGGGTGATTCTTCGATCCATGGTGACCTCGCTGCCTGCGGCTCGAACCTGATCGCGCGCGGCTTCCCACATCTGGCCCGGACCGAGGCGCGGGTAGGAGAATTCACGGATCAACGTTTTGGCGGTGGCGGGGCCCTTCTTGCCGCGGAGGGCGCTCAGGACTGCTTCACGTAAGGAGAGGCCTTTGATCCGCTGGGCGGCCCAATCGGCGCTGATCTCATCGCAGGAGATGCCCCAGACTTTCTCCGTGTAGCTTTTGAAGAAAATTTCAAAGAGGCGTTTGCCGAAGCGATTCGTCACCCAATCGGCAAAGGAGGTCTCCGGCTTGATCGGGTTGACCCGTGAGGCCAAGTAACTGAGCAGAATATGGACGGTGGTGAAGGGGCCAAGTTTAAGGAAGGCGTCCATCGCCTCGAGCGGGTAATTGAAGAACTTGCCGTTGTAGTAAATGCGGGAGAGCCGGGGACAGTCCTGAAACTCATCGGTCAGAATTTGGTTCCAGACCTCATTCACTTCCGCGGATTTGCTGAAGAAGCGATGGCCGCCGATGTCGAAACGATAGCCCTCCCGCTCCACCGTCCGGGCAATGCCGCCGACGTACTCGGTGTCGCTTTCCCACACCACCACGGGTTGGCCGTCCCGGCTCAGTTGCCAGGCGGCGGTCAGGCCGGCAGGTCCGGCTCCCATGATGACAGTGCGTTCAGAAGACATGGCGGGCGTTTTTCAAGCTTTCACGTAAAAAGGAAGTGGGGTTAAGCAGTAAAAACCTCTCGACCTCATTCTGCAAGCGTTCGTCGTCGGGGTAACAGTAAAGCGCCTCGGCGTAGGCCTGGGCCGCGCGGGTAGGATCGCCTTTCTTTGCCCAGGCTCGGGCCAGGAGCTGGTAGCGGGTGCCATTGAGCGGGTGGAACAGTCGGGCATCTTGCAGCAGTTCCATCGCGTCTTCGGTTTGGCCGGACGCCACGTAGGCTTCGCCCAGGGCGGTGTAGAGGGCGTCGTTTCTCCGCTCGCGTGGATAGGTTGCGTAGCGCTTAAGTAGCTCAGGCCAGGCTTGTTGCCAAGCCAAGGTCTGGGCCTGATAGCCAGCGGTGTTGCCGAGGCCGTCGGGGTCCACCTCCTGGGCGAGATGCGCCAGCGTTTGGATGGTATTCGCGTTGCGCTCCGGGGTGCTGGACGGGAAAGCCAGCAGAGACGCAGTCTGCCAAAGGAGTCCGGACTCTGGCGTTTCTTGGGCGTAGTGGAGGAGCTGCTCAAGGGCCAGTTCTTCAGCGCCTTGGTTGGAGAGGAGCAACAAGTGGCAAAGCTGCGTGGCTTCGCGCGCGGGTGGGCCGAAGCGTTGCGTATCTTCGAGGAAACGCCGTTCCACTTCACCCGGGGCGATGGCAGTGAGGTCGGGCCGGTAATCCGGGGCCATCCAGACGGCTCCGTTTGCGCTGGTAAAGACACAACGCCACCCCATTTTTCGAAGTTGGGCGGGCCAGTCGTAAGCCACGTTGCTGACTAAGGCAACGGAGGCTTTTTCTTTCCGACTAGCGGCGGGGAGGAGGCCAGGGCGCTCGCAGAGTTGGCAAGCTTGGTAGATAAAGTTCTCGTGATACTTACCTAACCCGGTATCGGCAAAGCACTGGGCGGAGAGGCCTTCGAACTGGAGGTGGCCACCAATTTCGGTGCGGTGGAGAAGGCGCCCGTCGACTTGGTTGGCCTTCAGCCAAGCAATTGCGGCCACAGGAACAAGGGATTGGTCTCGCTCGAGTGCCTGCCACTGGACAGTGAAATTGGCGGTGTTGCTGGTGTCTAGCTTGGGTTTAAGCAGGATGAGCGGGAAGGCGAAAAGCAAGAGAAGAAGTGCGAGGAGGGCAAAGCGGGGCGCGACCGGAGACTCCACGGCCTTTGGTGTGGAAGAGGGCTTCTTCCAGGCGGCGCAGGTGGCCAGGGTCAGTAAGGCCAGGAAGGCGAACATGGTGATGTGCCGCTGATTCTGAAACGTTTGAAAGGCAAAGAGGCCAGTGAGGAGCAGAAAGCTGAAGCTGATGTTGCGGTAGGACCACCAAGCCACCACCAGGCACACCCCCAGCAGTAACATCAGGAAAACAAAAGGATGGGCGAGATCGGGAATCAAGCCATGCATCTCATCGACGTGGGCCAGGATGGCTTTACTTCCCTGGTGAAAGAAAGGCAGGAAGGCGCGCTCAATTGGCTGTGGGCTGATAAAACAAGCCAGGCCGACCGTGAGGGTAAGTGCCGCCCATCTTCCGATGAGCCGCCAGGGCAGGTGGCGCTTTTGCCATACTTCACGGGCGATGACTTCGGCACTAAAGAGACCGACCAGGACAGGCCCGAGAATGAAGGAACTATGGGAATTGACCCAACACACCTGAAGCAGCAGCAAGGGAAGGGCAGCTTGCCAGAGCGGAAGGGATTTTCTCTGGAGGTGGAAAAGCCAAAAGGCGAGGAGAATCAGGAAGAGGTACCCGAGCATCTCCGGACGAGGCGAGAGCCGATACAGCAACAAGGGCGTGGCTAAAACCGCGCCAATCGCAAAGCCTGGTGCGTAGAATCCGGTGCGCCGAGCAAAGAGGAAAAGGGCCAGGATGAGTCCGGCAGCCAGCAGGGCAAAAGCGAGGCTGGCTGGCCAGGCACCTAAGCTCCAGAGGGGCCAGAGCAGCAGGTGGTAGAAACTGTACTCATTGATCAGTGGCTGGCCCCAGAGGGGATAGTTGAACCAGTTCTGGGTCAGAACTTGGCCATGGGTGTACATCCAGCGGGCCTGGGCCAAATGCCAGCCCATGTCGGGTTGGCGCAGGAGCGGTCCCAATTTGCTCAAGAACGCCAGGAGCATGATTGCCCCGAGCGACAAGAGAGGAAGGAGCCGCTCTGCCGTGCCGAGAAGACGAACGGAAAGAGGAGGAGGGAGGCGATCCGACCGCGGGGAACTCACAGTACGCGAGCCTGCCACGGAGCTTGAGCCCTGGCAATCTCTCGCCTCCCGATGCGCCAAGCTACCGGGAATTGAGGTTGGTGATGATCGAGATCAGCGGCATGAAGAGCGCGATGACGATGACACCGACGATCAAGGCCAAGCCCACAATCATGATCGGCTCGAGCAAGCTGGTTAAGCCTGCCACCTTGACGTCTACTTCTTCGTCGTAGACGTCGGCGATCTTGATGAGCATGTCCGGAAGCTGACCGGTTTCTTCACCGACCTGCACCATGCTCACAACCATAGGGGGGAAAATGCCAGAGGTCTCCATCGGCGTGACGATGGTTTCGCCCTCACGCACACTGTCGTGAATTTTGGCGATGGAGTGGGAAACGACCAGGTTGCCGGCGGTTTCCTTGGTGATGTTCAAGGCCTGAAGGATGGGAACACCGCTGCTGACCAAGGTGCCGAGGGTACGGCTGAAGCGAGCAATGGCCGTCTTGCGGACCAAGTCGCCGATCAACGGCGCGTTGAGCTTGAAGCGGTCAATGATTAAGGAGCCGACGGTGGTGGCGGCGAAGGCTTTGTAGCCGAAGAAAATGACGGCAGCAGCACCGAGGAGGACGTACCAGCGGTTTTGCATGAAGTCACTGACGGCAATAACCCATTGGGTCAGGATCGGCAAGGGGGCACCGTCCAGCATGTTGTCAAAGATCTCTTGGAACTGCGGGACGATGAAGATCATGAGGAAGATGAGAATCAGGATCGCGATGACCAGCACGACGACCGGATAGACCATGGCGGAAATGACCTTGGCCTTGATCTTCTCGGACTTCTCCATGAACTCAGCCAAACGGGCCAAGACGATTTCCAGCACACCGCCTAGCTCGCCGGCTTTAACCATGTTGACGTAAAGCTTGTTGAAGATACGCGGATGCTGCGCCAGAGATTCGGAAAAGGTGCTGCCGCTTTCCACCCCTTCGGACATGTCGCCCATGGCGCTCTTCAAGGTGGGGTTTTTCTCCTGCCGGATGAGGGTCTGCAGCGCACGGAGAAGGGGAAGGCCGGCGTCAATCAGCGTCGCCAACTGGCGGGTAAAGGTGGTCAGCGTTTTCCCGCCGATGCGCCCGCCTTTCTTGCGGGTCTTCTTCTTGGTGTCTTGCCCGCGAGCGGCGGCGGTCAGTTCTTCCTTCGTGGCTTCGTTCAGGCGGGTGGGAAAGAGGCCCAACTGTTTGATCTGCGCGGTCGCTTCGTTCGTATCGTTCGCATCGATGGTCCCGGTTTTCTGCTGACCCCGCTGGTCAACGGCCGTGTAGGTGAAGGTGGGCATAACGTCTTAGGATAAGGGTAACCGCGTCGCGGTTGCAAGTTAGGTGTATTTAAGCACTTCTTCGATGGTGGTGTCGCCATCAAAAATACAGCGCAGGCCATCCGCTCGCAGCGTTGCCATGCCAAGCTCGATGGCTTTCTGGCGGATGACGACGGAGGGGGCGCGTTGGTTGATCAATTCGCGAATGGGTTCGGTGATGTCGAGCAGCTCGTAGATGCCTTTGCGCCCGCGGTAGCCCGTCTGATTGCAGTCCTCGCAGCCGGTGCCGTAGTAGAAATTCTTGTCGCCAACATCATGCGGAGCCAGGCCGATCTGTTCCATGATGGTTTCCGTCGGCTCGTAGGGCGTGCGGCAGCTTTCGCAGATTTTTCGCATCAGGCGTTGGGCGAGGATGCCTTCCAGGGTGGAGGAGATGAGGAAGGGTTCCACGCCCATATCGACTAAGCGGGCCACGGCGCCAGCGGCGTCGTTGGTGTGAAGTGTGGTAAAGACCAAGTGACCGGTGAGGGAGGCCTGGATGGCGATTTGCGCGGTCTCCAGGTCGCGGGTCTCCCCAATCATGATGCGGTCGGGATCCTGACGGAGGAAGGCGCGGAGCACGCGGGCAAAGTTGAGGCCGATGCCATCGTTGATCGGCACCTGCTGGATGCCTTCAATTTCGTATTCGACCGGATCTTCGGCCGTGAGGAGCTTGGAATCGGGCGTGTTGATGCGCCGCAGGCAGGAGTAAAGCGTGGTGGTTTTGCCGGAGCCGGTCGGACCGGTGACGATGAAGATGCCGTTCGGCTTGTTAATGGTCTCGACGATGTAATCGAAGAGGTAATCCGGCATGCCGAGCTTTTCCAGATCGAGGCTGACGGTCGTACGGTCCAAAACGCGGAGCACGACGCTCTCGCCGAACTGCGTGGGCAGGCACGAGACACGTAAGTCGACCGGGCGCCCGGCCATCGTGGTTTGGATGCAGCCGTCCTGAGGGATGCGGTGTTCGGAGATGTTGAGCTGGGAGAGAACCTTAATGCGTGCGGTGATCGGCTGCGCCAGATGGCGGGGCGGAGGGGCCATTTCGTAGAGGGCACCATCCACGCGGTAGCGGATCTTGAATTCGGTCTCAAACGGCTCGAAGTGGATGTCACTTGCCCGTGCCTTGATGGCTTGGCTCAAGACCGTGTTGACGTACTTGATGATCGGCGCGGCGTTGGCGTTTTCCGCATCGTCCAGGCTGGTACCATGCTCGACCTTGGCGGTCGCTTCGCCGGCCAGGGCGTGCATCAGGTCGTCGACGTCACCGGTCTCTGAGCCGAAGTAACGTTCCACCAGCATGCGGATATCGCTCGGCTTGGCGATGTAGAGCTGCACTTCCTGACCGGTGGCAAACTGGAGATCATCCACGGTCTTGAGATCCAAGGGGTCGGCAATGGCGACGCGCAGAACCGCACCGTCCCACTCGACGGGCAGGGCATCGTGGACACGCGCGCTCTGCGGCGGGACCATGGCCAGCAGATCGGGCGGGTACTCCATCTGCGTGACGTCGATGTACGTGGTATTCAGGCTTTGCGCGATGAGGGAGAGGACTTGGTCCTGGGTGAGGATGTCGAAGTCTTCGACCACTTGGAGGGCGTCCTTGCCGGAGCGGCTGACTTCATCCTGCACTTCTTCGACCATGTCTTCGGTGACATAGCCATTTTGCTGGAGAAAACTGAGGAGGAGATGAGCGTCCATGGTCTTGGGGAGGAAAGAGTTAGGCCTTGTCCTTCATGGTGGCAGCAATGACTTCTTCCGGCGTGGTCATGCCCGAGACGACTTTGCGGAGGCCGTCTTCGCGCAACGTGCGCATGCCGATGTCGCGAGCCCGTTGCCGAATGGCGGAGACCCCCATCTTTTCGTTCACCATGTGGCGGATGTCGTCATCGATCTGGCAGATTTCAAAGATCCCCATGCGGCCTTTGTAGCCGGTGCCGCGGCAGGTGTCGCAGCCGCGCCCTTTCCGGAAGTTGGCCTCGGCAATCTGGTTGGCATCGAGATTGAGTTGGCGAAGCTCGCCTTCGGTCGGCTCGTAGACGTCGCCGCAATTCTTACAAATCTTACGGACAAGTCGCTGGGCCATGATGGCGCGAATGGAAGAAGCCACGAGGAAAGGCTTTACCTTCATATCCACCAGACGAGTGACGGCACTGGGAGCGTCGTTGGTGTGCAGGGTGCTGAAGACCAAGTGGCCAGTGAGCGAGGCGTTAATCGCGATGTTGGCCGTTTCCAAATCGCGAATCTCACCCACCATGATGATGTTGGGCGCCTGTCGCAGCATGGCACGGAGGGCGGCGGCGAAGGTCATGCCGACGTCATGATTCACGGGAACTTGGTTAATGCCGTTGAGCTGGTATTCGACCGGATCTTCCACCGTGATGATTTTGCGGTCCGGCTTGTTGATGTAATTCAAGCAGGCGTACAGCGTGGTGGTTTTGCCCGAACCGGTCGGCCCGGTAACCAGGAAGATGCCGTCCGGCAGAGTCAGCACAGTTTCCATCGTGTTCTGGTCATCGCTCAGGAAGCCGAGTTCCGGCAGGCCGAGCATCAGGGCCGTCTTGTCCAGAATACGCATGACGATGCTCTCACCATGGACAGTCGGGACG
>CAWUJC010000023.1:0-11606 GCA_963922355.1 uncultured bacterium
TGAATTACCTGGACGAGCAAGGTTTAGCGGAGAATACCATCGTGGTGTACACCGCGGACCACGGCTTCTTCCTCGGCGAACATGGTTGGTTTGATAAACGGTTCATGTACGAAGAATCGCTCGGCGTGCCATGCGTCATTCGATACCCGAAAGAAATTGCACCGGGCCAGCGGCTAGCCCCCCTCGTGCTCAATGTCGATTTCGCCGCCACGTTCCTTGATTACGCTGGACTGGAGCCCACCGAGCAGAACCAAGGAGCTTCCTTCCGCCACCTCTTGCGAGGCGAGTCAGACCCGGATTGGCGGGAGGCGATGTATTACCGCTATTGGAGTCACCGCGATTACACCCACCACGTCTACGCGCATTGTGGCATCCGCACCCAGCGCTATAAGCTGATCCATTTTTACAACCGCAGTCGCGATCTGGCCGGCGCGCGTGACGACGAGGAAACTCCACCGTTCTGGGAATTTTACGATCTCGAAGAAGATCCACAGGAACTGAAAAACCAAATTGATGAGCCGCAGCATGCTGAACGCATTGCGGAGCTCAAGGAGCGCCTCTTTGCGTTGCAAGACGAGCTGCAGGATGACTCCACGCGGGCTCTGGATTGGCAAGCTGTTGCCTAGAGAGAAGCCATGTCGCGATCCTTAAACCTTCCTGATGAGACGGTTCCCGAGCTGGGTTTGCCCAAGTGGGGGCCTTACGGAAAAGAATACGTTGGGCTTTCGCACCTAGCCGACGAAGAATCCGGCCATCGTTGGGATTTCTTTTTGCTGCCTGGTTTCCATCGCCGGGCGGTGATTGGGCCGTACGCACGGCGCGAAGAGCGCTGGCATATGTGGAAGGCTACCCCGGAGCTGAAGAGCTACACCCTTCGCTACGAGTTGGAGTGGAAGGATCGTGTCTTCGTCGATTTGACCGTGCTGGAAACTGGACTCAACTCACGAAAGTTGGTCGCGACATGTGTCAATCAAACTGACCTGCCACAAAGCTTGGATCTCCATTTTGCCGCGTCGTTAATGCCCAATCCTGTTTCGGGGACACGTCCGGTTTTGCCAGAGAAGGCCGTTTGGGTGCCAGCGCTGGCTTACAACACCATCCAGATGCCGGGGCACAGTTACCGTATTCAGCAAGTTGCTGATGGTTGCCGCGCTGGCGAGTGGCCCCATGCTCTCGCAGTCGATGGCAGCTCGTTGGGCGTCAACATTTTCCGGACGCCGGGCGATGCGGTGGCTTATACCCTTGCCCTGCCTGTCGCGCTGGAGAATCCGAGACTGATCATCCGCTACCACCGCTGGTCGTCTGAACCTTTGCCCATGCGGTTGAGCGGCTGCGTTGAAGTGGATGTGGACTTGGCTTATGTGGGCGATGGCATGGAGGAGCTTGAGCTGGAGCTTCCCCAACTTTCGGCGGGCGAGCATCAATTTCGCTTGGAGACCTTGGCTGGCGCAGGCGTGGTGTTGGATGGTTTCGTAGTGGTGGAGCAAAGCCAGCGGGAGGAGGTTCGCTTTGTAGCGAGGGCGCCGGAGACAAGCCCTGAGCTGACGTGGCAGGAAGATGAGCGCGTCTTGAGCCTCGCCTATGATGGCATTGCTCACCGTTACCAGATGCAGTTCCCCCGCGACTTGGCCTATCGGTGTCGTACCATCACCGGGGATGACGTACCGGGAATCATGTCCAGGAAGGCGAATGATTCTGTCCACCCGCATTGGATTGGTTTGGGAGAGACGCACACCGAATTGATGTCGCTGGGCCCCCTCAGCCTGGCACCGCACAGCGAAAAAACCGTGGAGGTTAACGTCGGTCTGGACGAACGGCCGTCTGAACCTGCTCTCCTTACAACCCCAGGAATAGGTGATTCTGGCGGCGTTGACTATCCAACCCCGTTTCGACAGGGCATCGAAATCTTGGCGGCGAACACCCTGGGCAATGTCGTGTACCCGACTCGGCATCAGCAGCGCTGGATTCAACATTACTCGCCAGGTCGGGCCTGGGACTGCCTGTACACCTGGGACTTGGGCATGCTGGGCGTCGGCATGGCTGCTCTATCCCCTCAGCGTTCGACGGAGATTCTAAATCAGTACTTGCTGCCGGTGGGAAACCCCGATGCGGCCTTCCTGGAGCATGGCACGCCGTTGCCGATTCAAGCTTACCAGACGCTGGAGATCTGGAATCGGACCCAGGACCGAACCTTCCTGGAGTGGGCTTATCCTCGGCTGCGCCAGTTCTATGAGTTTATCGCTGGGCGGAGTTACGGATCGACCACGGCTCAACTGGCGAGCGGCCTCCTCCACACCTGGGACTATAACTACAATTCAGGCGGCTGGGACGACTATCCGCCGCAGCATGCGTTGATCCAAGAGCCTGAACGCCGCCGGCGAATTGCGCCGATGGTAACGACTAGTCATGCGATCCGCTTCGGAAAAATCCTTAGCCAGATCGCGACCGAACTAGGGCGAGATGGCGACGTGCTGGACCTGAGAAAAGATACGACACACTGGGGGCAGGCGTTGGAGCAGGCTTGGGACGAAGAAGCCGGTTACTTCGCTTATCTCGAACACGATGCAAAAGGTCAGCCGAAGGGGTGTTATCGGCATGACTCGGGAGAGAACTACAACCGAGGCTTGGACGGGGTATCGCCGCTCATCACGGGCGAGTTGGGCGAAGCCCGCACAAGTCGTTTGCTCGAGCAGCTTTACGACCCCCAAGAACTTTGGACGGACATCGGCTTTTCCACCGTGTCCCAATCTGCAGCTTACTACAGCGATGCCGGGTACTGGAACGGTGCGATGTGGATCCCCCACCAATGGTTTCTCTGGAAGGCGCTCTTGGATCAAGGAGAGAGCAAGCTGGCCTGGCGTTTGGCTGAGGCGGTGTTGAATTGTTGGGAGAAAGAGGCGAGCCAGAGTTACCACAGTTTTGAGCTCTTTCGGGTTAAGACGGGGCGCGGCTCCGGCTGGCACCAGTTTAGTGGACTCAGCTCCCCGTTGTTGGCGATCCATGCGGCCTACTTTGAACCGGGGTGCTTCACACCGGGTTTTGATACCTGGGTGCAGTCGGCGGAATGGCGTGCTGATGGGCGGGAGTTTCGTGCCGAGTTGGAGGTTCAATCGCAACAAAGCGCCGCCGTGCTTTTGGTGCCGAAGTTGGAAGGCTGCGAGATGCTCAAGGCGTCTTGGCAGGGGCAGGCGATTCCAAATGGGGGGAGTCACGGGCAAGCTGTTTCTTTGGAAATAGGTCCTGGAAAAGGGGAACTCGTGGTGAGTTTTTCTGCGAGGTAAAGCGTGATGAAATGGATGTGGATGATGATGATTCTAGCCAACCAGTTGGTGCAGGCGCAGGTCGTGGAGGTCTTCTTTCTTGGTGGGCAATCGAACGCAACCGGAGAGTGGAAGCGTGGCATCGAGACGGAGTTGAAGAAGGCTTACGGGGATCGCCCGTTTGTGATCGTGCACGGCTATCATCCAGGAAAGTGGATGAAGAAATGGATGACGGATCAACCTCAGGCGTTGTTTGAGGAAGACTTCTATCGGGAAGATGGGACGGGCAGCTTAGAGCTTGCCTGGCAACAACTCGTGGAGTCGGGGCAGGAGCCAGTCTTGCGTGGCTTTTTCTGGTTTCAGGGGGAAGGCGATACCGGAAATTTCGAGGATCAACGCGCGTACGCCGCGCGCTTTAACCGCATTCGCTCACTGATAGCTGCTCGCTTTCAACAACCGGAGCCTCCGTTCTGTGTCGCGGTGATTGATGGCAACCAGGATCCCGTCTATGACGATCCGGAGAAGGCCAGCGGCCGGACGCGGGAGAAAGTTGAAGGCATGCGACAGGTGCTCTTTCAGCTCGGTCAACAAGACGACGGCGTAGCGTTTGATACGCGCGACTTCAAGCGCACCGACTTTTGGCATCTACCGAAAGAGGAACAATTCCGCGCCGGACAGGATATGGCGAAGGTCTGGTACAAGCAATTCGGTCCCTCTCCTAATTCGTCATCAACAGGCGAAGGAGAGTAGGGACAGAAGAATGCTCTCTATCGGGCAGCGATAGGTTCCGCTTTGGTCTGGCTGAGTAAAGGGTCGCCCTTTTCTTCCATCCACGCGATGAGCTTGGCATCTAAATCTGCTTGGATCGTGGCATAGGCTGGATCACCGGCGAGATTGATTGTTTCTTCCGGATCGTTCTGCAGATCAAACAAGTGTTCCTCGGCGTGTCGGGGGAGCGGCGGATCATCGGGATAGAGCCAGGACTTCACCGGGCCGTTGTCAATGTTGGGCAGGGCGGATTCGTTGTCTTGAGTGCCGTAGGAACGAACCCACTTGAAGCGTGGCGTGCGAATCGCCCGGGCGGGTTCTTTCACGACGTGGGTGTTTAAGCTGGTGATGAGATAGTCGTGAATCTCCTCCTCTTCGCCATTCAGCAAGGGGACGAGAGAGTGCCCTTCGCATTGGGAGGGCACGGGGAGCTTCAGTAATTCGAAGAGGGTTGGCATGACATCAAGGTGAGACACCATGGCCGGAATCTGCTGCCCCTTCATCTGGTTACCAGGGTACGACAGCATCAACGCGACGCCGGTCCCAAGGTCGGTAGGCGTGCACTTCATCCCCGGGTAGGCGGGGCCGTGGTCCGTGGTGTAGAAAATCAGGGTATCATCGAGATGGTCACCTTGGCGCAGCGCTTCCAGGACGGTGCCGACTGCCTTGTCCAGATGACGCAGGGAGTCCGCATAGCCAGCAAAGTCGCGCCGACCCGCCTCGTTGTCGGGGACGCCGGGCGGGAGTTCACCCTCCCAGGCGGGGAGTTCATGGTAGACGCGGTGGGTGTTGTAGAGACCGACGGAGAGAAAGAACGGTTGCGCTTTGGCATCGGGGGAGAGGAGGAAATCGGCCGCACCTTGCGCGTGGAGGTGGTCGCGCTCCATGACGTTTGTTTTCCATTCCCGTTCGCCGATGTAAGCATCGTAGCCAAGTGTGGCGCAGACTTCTTCGTGATCAGGACTGCTAAACTCATGCTGAATGCCGGAGAGGAGTGTCCGGTATCCGTGCTGATGGAGGAGGCGAGCTAGATGCCAATCGGTGCGTTCCAGAGTAAAGCCCATGTGGGCCAGTCCCATGAGGCCATGCTGATGGGGATAAGTCCCGGTTAAGAGACAAGCACGACTTGGCGAACAGGTGGGGCAAACGGTAAACGCCTGGGTGAAGACTGCGGCTTGCTCTGAGAAGCCCTGAAAGGCGGGAGTGGCCACGAGATCGCTGTAGGGCTGGAGCCAGCGCCCAGAGTCATGGCTATGGAGATAGACGACATTCATAAGAATTCAGGGGCAATATTACGTACTATATTCCAAAAAGGGAATTGTTTTTCACTATTGTGCTCACTATTTTTAACTATGCCTCGCCTCACTCAGATCGAATTGGCCAAGCGCTTGGGCGTGAGCCAACAAGCTGTCTCCTTTGCTCTGAATAACTCAGGCACCTTGGCTTCCGATACCCGCGCCCGGATCATCAAGGAGGCAAACCGGCTGGGCTACCGCCCGAATGCCGCCGCCCGCAGCATGCAAAAAGGCCGGATGGGCAATGCGGCGTTTGTCTGCGAAGACGGGTTGCGGACGTTCTTGCCACCAGCCTTGCTTTCCGGAGTCCATGAGGGCCTCGATGCCCACGGACATCATCTCATCCTGCATCCACTTTCGGACGACAAGCTAAAGGATCCTGACTACATGCCTGCGGTGATGCGTGAGCTTTCGGTCGACGGGATTATCATCCTCTTCTCCGGACACGGAGAATCACGGCTCCGTGACTGGTTGCGCACCTTCGACATCCCTGTCATTTGGATTAACCGCAAGGATTCGGTCAACTGTGTCTACCCAGACGATTTTGACCTGGGTTACCGCGGAACGAAGGCCTTGATTGAGAGGGGGCATCGGCGGATTTCCTACATGGGGCCAGGGGTGAGAAGTGATAGCCATTTTAGCGAAGTGGACCGCCTGGCTGGCTACCAACGCGCGATGGAAGAGATCGGCGAGCAGGTTGACTGTCTGTCTAATCGACAGAGTGGAAAGCATGCCCAAGAGCTCTTCGCTAAGGGGAAGCCTCGATCGACGGGATTCTTTTGCTACGGGGCAGAAGATGCGGCTTTTATCTACATGGAAGCGCTGAAACATGGGCTACGCATCCCCGAGGATGTCTCTATTCTGACGTTGGGTAACGCGCGAGCCCAGCTTGGGACCGTGAGATTGGATGTTTTGCGTATCCCCTTCTATTGGATTGGGATGAAAGCGGTCGACCTACTGGAAAAGCGCTTCCAGAAGGGCAATCGTGATGTCCGATCTGTTGCTGTCCAACATCCCCAGTTTGATGCTGGGGAAACGGTGCAATCTCTCGCATAGGTTGCGAGGCGACATTTCTTGAAAAAGAGCTTGCTATAGTGAGTACTACCCTGTTATATAGTACGCACTATCCTGAATTGAGAAATCCTCAACCCCTACATACCTCATGAAAAAACTACTCACCTTCTTCCTGGCTTTTGCCTTCACCACCTCGGCGTGGGCTCAGGTCATCACGTCTGCCGGTGGCGGCCTCGGCGGCTTCCGCGTCCAAGTTCTCGACCCCTTTGGCAGCCCTAGTTTCTCTAGTGGAAGTTCTAACTTTTCGGCCAATACCTTTGGTTGGCCGAATTCGGGTGTAAATACCTTTAACTTTTACCAGATGGTGCAGTTTGACGTGACGGGCTTTGAGGCCGACTTAAATGACACCGATAACACCATCACGCTTAACCTGAGCTCGATTAGTAATCTCCTGGGTGTTTCTCAAGCTGGTATTTATTTCTCCACCGTTTCTTCCATCGATGCCCAAGGCCAGGGTAATGGAGGCGCCAACGGCTTGCTGGCTTCTGCGGCTTTGCCGACCACAGGGACGGCCATCGACACCAACATCACCACGAATGGTTCCTTTGACTATGATGTTACCTCTATCTTGCAGGGCTTGGACTATTCCACGACGAAGCAGGTCTACTTCCGCTTGCAGGTGATCGCGCCGACCAGCACCCCTGGTGTTAATCAGCTTGGCACGGTGGATCTTTCTGCTTCCACGTTGACGATTGCGCCGGTGCCGGAGCCCACTTCCGCAGCGCTGATGCTCGGGGCGGTTAGCCTCCTTGCTTTGCGCCGTCGCCGCGCCTAGTTTCTTTTTTGAGTGAGGTTAAGTAAAGCGGCTTCCGGTGAAACCACCGGGAGTCGCTTGGCGTTTGAGCGGGCGATCACTTTTTTCGCCCCCATCAGACGAAGCCTAGTCGAGCAGGCATTGCATATCTGCGATAAACACGCGGCGGGTGCCCTCGACGAAGGCGTTGAAGGTGAGGTAACGCCAAGTTCGGTCCCAGGCTGGGTGAGGATCGACGCGCATCACGATATCTTCGCACGGTTGTTGGGTTGGGATTCGCACAATGGCTCGTTCAAGGCCTGTTTCCAAATTGAGCCAACGCAGCGGAACAGTACCGTCAGAAAAGGCCACTGACTCAAAGTTGTACGCATCCGTGATGAGATACTTCTCGCTCGGATGGACGGTGGGGTGCCCCGTGCCGAGCGCGTGTTCATGTATAAGGCTGAGATCGCTCCCATCTGCTCGAACTTGGGCGAAGCGCATCCCGTCTTCGTGGAGGTTCAGGTTCATGGAGAGGCGCTGACCGTCCGGGAACCAAGTGGCATGGTGCCCGCCTTTGAGCCATTGCTCTGGCCCCACTGCGCAGTGGAGTTCGCTCCCGTCCACTTTCATGGTAAACCACGCAAAACGCACAGCGGGATAGTTCTTCGCGAAAAGGTCCCATTGGGCCTGATCTTTTGCCGGGAACCAGCGCAGGCTCAGCATCAGGCGATCACCCTGTGGATTGAATTTGCAGTGGAAGCCCTGGATTTCCTGCCTTTCCGGTGACTCCATGTCTAGCTTCGGGTTCGCCCGCGCAAGAAGATCCGCGATGGAAATCAGCAGGCGCGTTATACTGCTGCGGGTATCCGTGAGGTAGAAGCCATCATCTTCGAGCGGACCGGGGCGGAAGGGCAAGTGGTCTCGCGGAATGGCAACGCCATAGCCCGGTTGAGTTTTGCGCAAGGTCGTCAAATTGGCCGAGACCAGCCAGCGTCCGTCGGGGGAAGCATGGTAGACAGGGCCCTCCAATTGTTGACGGGCTCCAGTCAAAGGATCCAGCTTCCAGGCAAAAGGTTTCCAGGTCGTAGGGTCCACATCATTGAAGAACAACTCGTGGTCTGAGCCGCCCCAATTGATGTTGGCGCCAAGTTGGGGTTCCCACCCCATCGTCTCGGCCACCGTTTTTTCTTCACCGGTCTGTAAATCTACCAGGCAAACCCGCCCCGTCTCTTTTGGCTGGGGGGGACGATCCTCAAAGGGCAGTTGAAAGACGGCAAGATAACGGCCCGAAGGGCTGAGAGGCGAGGTGTCGAAAAAGCGATGGAGGCACCTAGGCGTGCGAGGAGTGACGCACCAAACCGGCACCAGCGGATCGAAAGCCGTATAGCGAGGAAAGTGGAGGTCCAAGTCCAGCATCTTTAGCAGATAGCTATCTTGAGGCATTCGCTGGAGAAGGCAATGTTGATGGCCCAAAAATAGTCCTGAGAAGTCTGCTAGTGCGAGTGGCTATCGTGGTAGGAAAAGAGGCGGAGGGCGCGGCGAACCTGAGCCAGTGAAAGCTTGGGATCAACCCGCAATTGGATCCTTTTGGTTTCCCCGGGGAAGAGATCGAAATAGTTGTCGGAAAAATGATGGCTGAGGGAGTCGGCTAGGTTGACGTACACTTGGTAGGCGATCCGTTTTGCCGTGAGTTCCACGCGGTAGGTCCCTTCTTCCTGAAGGGTGCTCAGTTTGGCGTGGAGCTGAGGCGACGGGAAGTCCACCCGCTTCGGTGCGGTTACCAATGTGGTGTTGACGCTTTCCGGGTAACCCGTGGCGGTGAGTTTGGTTCTCAGGACGAGGTCGTCCGCCCCGTAGTGCTGCATCCACTTCTTCAGCTTCAGGGTTTGATGTCGCTGAGACGTCTGGGGGCGGAGCTTGAGTGCTAGGCTACCCGCTTCGAGCGGTTTGTTTTCTCCCATCGACCACAGTTGCCAGCGTAACTTGGCGTTGGTCGCCGCCGGGCCGTCAAAGACCGTGTGGAGTTCGAGCCCGCCGACGTCGTGAAACCAATGATTGGTGCTACGATCCATGTGCTCTTGGCCAACCCACTTGACGGAAACCAAAGCCGGGGCGAAGAAACGCTGGGCGGCATAGTGGAGCGCTTTCCAGCGGCCGCCGAAATCGATGCTCGACCACGATGCTACAGGCCAACAGTCATTCAGTTGCCAGTAAAGCGCGCCCATCGTCCGAGGGGATTGCCGCCGCATGTGCTCGATGCCAAAGCGCAGACAAAAAGCCTGCATGATTTGGGACAGATAAACGCTCGACGGATAATCCTTCGGGAAGCGGTAGAGTTCGGAAATGTAGTGAAAGATGATTTGGTTGCCGCTGCCGTTCTTTTGATGGTTCTCCATCTCGGGGGAGAAGAGGTCGGTGCTTGCGGTAAAGGTGGCCGCAGTTTCAACATGAGGGTAGGCCTGCATGCCAAATTCGGAGAAGAAACGATGGTGTTGTTCCTCGTAGGCGTGGATTGGATCGCGACGATGCCAGACGCCCCAGTAGTGCGCGTCGCCCGAATCTTCATTCGTGCTGTTACCGAGCCAATCTCCTGGGTTGTGCTCGGAACTCGGCCAGTAGTCGGCTTGCGGCGCGAGCTTGCGGAGCTCACTGGGCAGGAGCTGGTGGAACATTTTCTCGTAGGCTTTTCGAGATGACCGGTCCTGGCGGAGCTGATCGCCGAACATCTGGACGATCTCGTTGTTGCCGCACCACAAGGCCAGATGGCTGTAGTTGCGCAAGCGACGGATTTGCGTCTGGGCTTCTTCTCGCACTTGGCGAAGGAACGTGGAATCTGCCGGGTAGGTGCTGCAGGCAAACATGAAGTCCTGCCACACGAGAAGGCCACGCTCCAGGCAGCCCTCATAGAAGCTCTCACTTTCATAAACGCCGCCGCCCCAGACGCGCAACATGTTCATGTGGGCGGTCGCGGCGGAATCCAACAACTGGGGAATCAGCTTCTCGCCTTGATTGACGAAGCTGTGGGCGGGAATCCAGTTGGCGCCTTTGGCAAAGATGGCGCGCCCATTGACCCGGAACTGGAAACTGGTTCCCCAGCGGTCGGGCCGTTGCTCGAGTTGAATCTCGCATAGACCTAGGCGCTGTTTTTTTTGATCTAAAACCTGGCTGCCTTCCAGGAGTTCGAGCGTAAGTTCATAGAGCGGTTGTTTGCCTTGGCCATTCGGCCACCAGAGATGAGGTTGGCTTATGTTGAGTTTGAGAGCGCCTTTTTGGGCAGAAGCTTCAGCCCTGGCGACTTGGCGCCCTTTGAATTTCAGCGTGGCGCGAAGCTTCTGCTGTTTGGATGAGCGGGCAAGCTCTGTTTCAATCAAGAGCGTGACGTCGTTCTTTCGATGCTTTTGTTCCAGCCGGTAATCTACCAGGCGGTTGGCAAACCAA
Source organism: uncultured bacterium (assembly GCA_963922355.1). GTDB lineage: Bacteria > Verrucomicrobiota > Verrucomicrobiia > Methylacidiphilales > UBA1321 > CAWUJC01. Next base: position 10,572 of record CAWUJC010000023.1, read on the forward strand.
GCTTGGAGATAAAGCGGCCGCCAGATGCCACTCGTCGGAAAACGGCAGCCCCAATCCCACCCGAAAGAGCACTGCTGTTTGCGAATCTGGTGGCGCCCTCCCACCCAATCGCAGGCCTGAGGGGACAAGCTGGGTTGGCGGAGTCGGATTGCGTCCATAGGCGAGTGGAACTGGACGATAAGTTGATTGCCGTTGGCCTTGAGGTGCTTCTTCACGGCCCGGCGGTGGGCCACAAACATATTATCCGACTCGAGGACAAGCTGGCCGTTAAGGGTCACGGTTGCCACGGTGTCCAGTCCTTCGGCTACCAGATCGATCTGGTCTTCTTGCAGCAGGTCGGGGTCGAGATCAAAGGTGAGTCGGTACTGCCAATCCTTCTCTTCAATCCAGCCAAGCTTGAGTTCATTCGCCCCATAGAAAGGATCGGGAATCTGCTGGCTGGCCTGCAAATCTGTGTGAACACAACCGGGGACCGTCGCCGGGAACCAAGCGCGAGTACCGGCCTGACGAAATTGCCAGCCGTCGTGAAGGTAGTAAGTGAGGGGGGATTTACGCATGTTGAGAAAAAGGGAAAAGCACCGCCGAAGAGGGGGAATAAGTAAGACCTAACAAAAAAAGCATTGACGACACAAGGAAAAATGGTTAAGCGTATAACCAATATGAAACGACTCCTCCTCACTTCCACCTTCGTTGCCGGATTTGTTGTGCTCTCCAGCCTTTCGGCTTTCGCGATTCTCATTGATGACATGGACAACACGGATAATTTCACCTCCGGCTTTGGGGGTGTCTCCGCTTCGGCCAATGGCGATGGAACCGTGACGCTTCAGCGCTCCATTGCCAATGTCGATGCCGGTATCGATTGGCGTCCGGACGGCACCTTCTTCTTTGATATTAGCTCCGAGCCCTTGCTTTCCATCACGCCGACTTCCCCAGAGAACGGCGGCTTCTACAGCACGAGTCTTCTGTTCTTTGATGGGTCGAACAGCTTCATTTCCGAGCAGGCCTGGATTGGAGACACTAACTCGGTGGCGGTCC
>CAWUJC010000024.1:0-11358 GCA_963922355.1 uncultured bacterium
CCCGGTTTATTCGCCCGACTTGAGCCGCACCTATTGCGGGCATACCCCGGTTTTTCGCCCGGTGCGGGTCTACAGCCATTACTGCATTGATACCGGCTCGGGCCACACGCCGGAAAGTAAGAAGCCGTTGCGCATGACGCTGGTCAATCACCGGGGTGAAAAGGTCTTCTCAGTCGATACGCGCGCGCGGAAACCCGCCGCCTGGCAGGTCTGGCTCAAGTCCGCCGCCATTAGCGTGGAAAGCATGAAGGATGCGGCCCTGAGTCGCCCGACGACCCGGCGCGCCGAGTAGCCTTACTTAAGCTGGCTGCTTTCGCTGACGGTCTTCGTTTCCGTCTGCTTTGTTGCCCCGTCTTCCCGGCCAATCCCATGGAAGTGGCGAATCTTGGGGCGTGGCTTCCAGAAAGCGCGGATGGCGAAGTAGCCCCCGAGGCCAAGAGTAAGTCCAACCAGGCTGCACCCAAAGAAAAGCGCCCAGAAGGTTTCGCCCAGATTTTGCCAATGGAAGAGATCCCAAATTGAAGTCGTGGTCGCCACTTGATCAACCTCGCCCGCCGGGGGAGGGACGCTGGCATCCATCCCCAGGATCGTGGCCCCTAGCCAGTAAGCGAAAGCGATGTACGGAATGTAGGTGATCGGGTTCGTCAGCAGAATCAGAATCAGGATCACCGGGATATTCGCGCGAAAGTACAACGCGAAGGGGAGCGACATGATGATCTGGAAACCCATGAAGGGCGAGGTGGCCGAAACCGCGCCGATGAGCCAGCCGCGGGCGATCGCCTTCGGGCAGGGCACCCAGTAATTCTTGTCCAGCAGCCAGTCCCCAAAGATGCGGCCAAACCAGTTCTTGCGCATGTGACGGCGCGATAAGCCCTTCTGGTGGAGCCAGCGGTGAACGTGAATCGACATAGGGGAGAGAAGCAGCGTCCGCGCGGCGATCTGGCCGGGCATCCAGGTCGAGGTGGCGCAGAAGGGACAATATGCCCACAAGCTCCGCTCGGGTCAACCCGGAGGAGGGGAATTAGGCCAGCTCGGCGTCGGCCTGCTTGGCGCGGGAAAGGGCACGCTTGCGCTCGGTCGTATCCAGGATGCGTTTGCGCAGGCGAAGGCTGTCCGGGGTGGCTTCGACGAGTTCGTCGTTTTCGATGTACTCGAGCGAGCGCTCCAGGCTCATTGCCACCGGCGGCGCGAGCATGATGCCCTTACCGTCGCCCTGACTGCGCATGTTGGTCAATTGCTTGGCTTTGGTCGGGTTGACCGTCATGTCGTCCGGACGGGCGTTTTCGCCCACAATCATGCCTTCGTAGACGGTAACGCCAGCGCCGATGAAGAGCTTGCCGCGGTTCTGAATATTATCGAGGGAATAGGCGGTGGTTTCGCCTTTTTCCATGCTCACCATCACGCCATTGCCGCGGGTGGAGATCGCGCCACGCATCGGGCCGTATTCCTTAAAGAGGTGGCTCATGATGCCTTCACCACGGGTCAGATTGGTTAGGTCGGACTCGAAGCCGATCAGGCCGCGGGTCGGGATAATGGCTTCGACCGCCACCGTGTTGGTCTTGTGGTCCATGTTGACGATGTCCGCCTTGCGGCCGGCGAGGTTCTGGAGCACATCACCCAGGGCATCGCCCGGCGTTTCCACGTACAGCGTCTCAATCGGCTCCAGCTTGTTGCCGTCGTCGCCTTTCTGGAAGATGACTTGCGGACGGGAGATCATCAACTCGAAGCCTTCGCGGCGCATCTGCTCCACCAACACCGCAATCTGCATTTCGCCACGGGCTTTGACGTCGAAGCAGCCGGCTTTGTCGGTGTCGGCGAACTGGACGCTGACGTTGGTACGGGTTTCGCGGATCAAGCGATCCTTGATGTGGCGGGCCGTGAGGAACTTACCTTCCAGGCCGGCCAGTGGGGAGTCGTTGACCATGAACTGCATGCTGATTGTCGGTGGATCAATCGCAATGAAGGGCAGCGGCTCGCGCTCTTCAGTGTCGACCAACGTTTCGCCGATGAAGACTTCTTCAATGCCCGCGACGCCGATGATGTCGCCGGCTTCTGCCTCACTGATCTCCACTTGTTGGAGACCGGCAAAGCTGAGGAGCTTGGTGGCGGTGCCCTTGACCTTGCTGCCGTCAGCGCGCAGGCAGACCATCTTGTCGCCTTGTTTGAGCTTACCGCCATAGATTTTGCCGAAGGCCAAGCGGCCGAGGTAGTCGCTGTAGTCCAGGTTGGCGACGAGAAGCTGGAAGGGATCCTCCGGCTTGGCTGCCGGCGGCGGGACGTGCTTGAGGATGGCGTCGTAAATCGCGGTCATGCCGCTGTTGCGGTTTTCGTCGGTGACTTCGCCAGTCCATTCGGCGAAGGCATAGCCGTCACGGGCCGAGGCGTAGACGGCCGGGAAATCGAGCTGTTCGTCGGTAGCATTGAGTTCGAGAAAGAGCTCAAACACTTTGTCGAGGACGTCGTGCGGGCGGGCGTTTTCGCGGTCCACCTTGTTGATGACCACAATGGGTTGGGCACCCACTTCCAGCGCTTTGCGGAGCACAAATTTGGTCTGCGCTTGCGGCCCTTCGAAGGCATCGACGAGGAGCAGCACGCCGTCGATCATCTTGAGAATACGTTCCACCTCGCCGCCGAAGTCGGCGTGGCCAGGGGTGTCAACCACGTTGATGCGGTGATCTTCGTAGGTGAAGGAGGCATTCTTGCTGCGGATGGTGATGCCCTTTTCGCGCTCCAGGTCCATGGAGTCCATGACGCGTTCGTCCACCACCTGATTTTCGCGGAAGGTGCCGGCTTGTTTGAGGAGCTGGTCGACCAGGGTAGTTTTCCCGTGGTCAACGTGGGCGATGATGGCGATGTTGCGTAGTTTTTCCATGGCGCTAGGTCACTTCTAGAGCGCGCCACGCTATCGGCTCCGGCGGCGAGAGGCAACACCTATCTCGCTCGAATTCAGGGAGGCTCCGAAGAGCCTTGTGCCGGCCTGCTCTGGTTAGGCGCGGCGGCGGCGCAGCGCCAGGAGAGAAGCCGCGCCAAGGATCAGAGCTGCCGAGGTCGGCTCCGGCACAAAATTGACGGTCAAGTTGGCATTACCACTCGGTTCCTCGGCGGCGATGCTCAGGGAATCGAAGGCGAGGCCGGTGGGGAGACTGCTGTTAATGGAAAAGTTCGTAATGGATGTGATGGGGCCGGCGCCGATCGCGTCCGCTCCAATGGTGACGCTATGGCCAATGCCGTTGTTATTGTCGTCGCTGATGTTGATGGTGACAAAGATGCTTGGCGTGCCGTTGATGGTGGCGGTGGCCGTGGCGTTACCGATGGTGAAGTCTTCAAAGATATCGATGTCGCCCCATTGGGCAGCAAAATCAAAGCCGTCCGTACTTTGGGTGTAGCTGCCAGAGGGGCCAACTTCCACGCTCCAGGAGCCGTCGGTGGGATCGTAATTCAGGATCTGAGCCGAGGCTTGGCTCGGATTCAGACCAAGAGCAACAAAGAAGGCGAGGACAAGGGCGTAGAAAGAAGATTTCACGCGCACAGAACTACCAGTTCCGCGAATCACCAACAAGGAGAATTGAGCGAGACCAACGCAAAGTCGTCGCCCCAAAACGACTACTTTTTCTTCCCGTTGACGGTAACGGGGCCGTCCTTAATCGAAGGCGCAGGGGTGTTCGGGGCCAGTAGGCCTTCTTTTAACCGCGGGTTGGACGGAATTGGGATGGTAGAGCGGCCCCCTTGTTCAAGCGGACGTTCCATGACGACAAAGGCGAAATCCATTTCCTTGCCTTCGCGCAAAACGCGAACTTGGAGCTGGCCCCCCACCTTGCTGAAGAAGGAGGCATCGGCAATGTCACCCGGATCCAGGACAGGTCGGCCATCAATGGCGAGGACCACATCACCGGACTGCAGGCCACTCAGAGCGGCTGGAGTGCCTTCGAAGAGCTGGGTAATGGCGATGCCTTGTTCTCGACCATGCTGGTTTTTGAACGGGCGGACGCCGACCCCCACCCAGCCATGGCGGGCGGTGCCGAATTCGCGAATTTCGTTGATGACCTTCTGCGCGGCCTCAATCGGGAGGGCATAGATGGTTTTGCCGTTGTCGATGGAAGAGACCATCAAGCCAATCACGTCGCCCTTGGTGTCGAGCAGCGGGCCGCCCACTTGGCCGGGGCTGATCTGAACATCGGCGCGAATGTGGCTGGTGGGGAAGAAGCGTTTTTCGTAGCGGAAGTCCAAGCCGGTGATGAGGCCCCAGGTGGGGGCAGCAGGTTGATCGCGGGAAAAGCCCACGCCGACGACTGCGGCACCTGGTTTGAGCTTGGCCGTTTTACCCGTGGTGAGAAAGGAAGTGAGGCCGTCACCCGTTTTGAGGAGGGCGACGCCGCTCCGGGAATCGCGGGCAATGATGTCGGCCGGTTGCCATTTACCGTCAACTTCCACGGTCACGACCGGATTTTTTCCCAGCAGGGCCGAGGCGGTCAGGATGGTGCCTTGGTCGTCGATGAAGAAGCCGCTGCCAGCCAGGGTGAGGAGTTCGCCCTTACTGCGGACGCGGACCATGGCGGGTTTGGAGCGCTCAAAGATGCGGTTAATTTCCTCGCCGATGGAATCAAAGACGCTTTGGGCGGACAGTGGGGACAGGCTACCTGCCAAGAGGAGGAGGGCTCCGCAGAAAACGCGGAGGAAGGGCCGGGGCTGGTTAGGAAAGGATGGATTCATCGGTCGGATGAGAGCCCGCATGGTCGGGCAGAAAATCGCATCCCATCAGCCTAGGAGGCAACCGAGAGAGGGCAAGCCTGATGGTATCAGGTTCTCCCGGCTTGGGGAAAAGGGACGAGCTTGCTGTAGTAGGCCGCCTTTAGAAGGCAACCACGGCATCCACGCTCGACGGGGCTTGCGTCATCACGTAGTGCGGGATTTCGTCCAGCGAAGCGACTTGGTCGATTTCTGCCGGAGCAAGCAAAGTGTTGGAAGTGCCGAAGTCCTCCGCAAAGGCGGCGATGGCATTTTCCTGCTCTTCCAGACTCAGGGCAGCCAAAGCCGGAGCTTCCGGAGAGGAGGAATCATTAAAGATGACACCAAAAGCCAGCAGCAGGCAGGCGGCCATGGCCGGAACGGCCAAGCGAACCGGCGTCGGGAAGGTGAAGGCCTGAGAAAGAATTTCCGGCAAATTGGCGACCTTACCCCAAAAGCTCTGGCGAACTTTCAGCACGTCGGCCATCTGATGCTGGTGGAATTGGCTGACGATGCCTTCAAAATAGGCGTTGTCGGCTTCGACCGGCAGGTGGTTGCGGCGGGCAGCCAGAAGTTCATGGAGATCGAGGTCGTGGTTCTTGTCGGACATAATGATTAGCGGGAAAGTATTCTTAGTCAGGCGGTTAGCGTGGTCAATCGTTTTGGCTAGGATTCTCGGTAGTCGCGAAGATATTTTTGCAGTTGCTTGTGGGCGTAAAATAATCGGGATTTCACAGTTCCTTTGGAAATACCCAATATTTTACTGATTTCTTCGTGGCTGAGGCCTTGGACGTCTGCCAAAGTCACAACCGCTCTGTGTTCTTCTGACAAGCGAAGCAGGGATTGGTTCAATTTTTTTTGCAATTCCTGCATTTGATTCTGCTTTTCCGCATCCGCCGCCAAGCTTTGGTCGATCATTTCTTTGCGGTTTTGCAGATCGTTGTCCTCGTTATCGAGGCTCACGTTGCTGCGGTTCTTGTTGCGTTTCAGGAAGTTAATCGTCTGGTTAACCGCGATCCGGTAAACCCAGGTGTAGAAGCGGGCGCCGCGCTTAAAGCCATGGATGCCCTTGTACGCCTTGGCAAAGGTCTCCATCAGTAAGTCGTTGGTATCCGCGTGGTTATGCGTCATGTTGTAGATAACGGAGTAGACGCGTTTTTGATAACGACGGATCAATTCGTCATAGGCCGAGGGATCGCCGTTCTGGGTGCGGGCAACCAGCACGTCGTCATCGGGATCGTGCGTATCCGGCGGATCAGGCTGGTCCATGACGAGGGGAACTTCTCCAAGCTAATCGTTTCTACCCCTAGATGGCAAGCGCTTGGATACGACGAGGATGCACGGGGACTTTCGGCTTGAGCTGTAAAAATAAGAAACGCGCTTAAAGTAAACTTTTGTAAATATTAGCGGTTATTTGTGCGGTATGCTGCCAAGAGCGGGATTGGGACCAAGCCGCAGCAGCGGTTTCGCTTCTTCCCTGCTTGAGTAAGGCAGCCAATTTTTCCCCGAAATCGCCCTCTAGGCTATGGAAAGCGCCGACGCGCTCGGAATGTTCCTGGCTGAACGGGAGAAGGTCCACCGTCGCACAGCGCACAGGATAAAGAATGGGGAGGCCAAAGCCCAGGGCCAGACTCAGGCTGCCGGAGGAGAAAATCTGGCGGTAATTAAAAAGCGCGACATCCGCGGCGCTGTGCCAGAGAGCGGTGTTCGCGTCGTCCTGATGCTCGTCCCGCAGGAAAATGTTGGGGCAGCCTTGGATTTCGTGGCGGATTTTCTGCTGGTAGGCGGCATCTTGGGGCTGGCCCACCAGGGCGAGTGTGGCCTGCTCGGGGGCTTCTCGCTTCCACCACGCGATGATGGCCTCCTGCCCCTTGTAGGGCCGAATGGCGCCAAACATCAGGACGAGGCGATGGCCTTTGGGCAGTTGCAGGCCAAGTTGCTCGCGGGCCTTGACCTGTTCCGTCGCGGGTGGATAGGCCGCCGCTTCGTTGCCGTGGGGAATGAGGTGAAGCTGACGCTCCTCCACCCGATAGGTGCGCAGGATCGTTTCTGCAGCGGTTTCTGAGTGCACGCAGATGGCGCTGGCTAGGTGGTAGGTCCACCTGTGACTGATTTGTTCCTTCCATTGGAGGGGCTGGTCATGAGGCTGGAAATTATGAGCCGTCAGGACGAGGGGGCGTCCACGGGTGGCAAGCCACAAGTCATCGCAATAATGCAGCCAGCGATGGAACGGCTTCCAGTACACCTCCGGCCAGTGGAGGTGAAAGAGATCGGCCCGGAGTCCGGCCAAGCCTCGGGTAAAGGGAAGGCCCCGGTGATACTTTTCCAGAAAGGCGACCTCCACGCCCTCCTGTTCTAGCGCCGTGGCCAGGAGCGATTGGTACGGCGTTCCTTGGCGAAAATCGGGGGCAAAGACAACGCGCATGAGAGAAAGGGGAGGCTCTAAACGTTGGGCAAGAGCTGGCTTTGCAGTTCACGGATACCTTCGGCGTAGAATTGCTGGCGGACGGCGCCCACGTAGTGCCGCGCCACTGCGTCGGCGGCGCGTTCCATCTTCAGAGAGACCTCGTAGCTAGTCGGGAGGAGAGCCGCGCGGTTCTCCCGGCTCGCGCAGAGGGCGAAGAGACTTTGCTCGATCCGCCAGGGCTTGGCCGCGCCGAGGGAGGTCTCCCGCAAGGCCATCTCGCAGAAAGGAAGGTCGAAGGCATCTCGCCACAAGAGGCAGAGACCGGAATTGATGTTGGGCAGGAGCTGGACCTTGAGCTTTTGCCGGGCTTCACCGGAGGTGAGGGGGCAGGGGTCCTCGGCTTCGGCGTTAAAGAGACAGCGGCGATCGTCTGGGGCGTCGACCCAGGCCAGAATTTCTTCCGGGCGACGGAAGAAGAGCACATCGCTGTCCAAAATGAGGAAGCGTTGGGCCTGGCAGAAATAGGGGATGTCGAAAATCTTGAGACCCAGGGCAAGTTTCTCGCGGTATTCCTGGCAGCGGGCGTAGGGAGTGAGGACGCGCGACATCTTTTCGTCCGCCTCAACTCGGGGTAGCAGGCGCGCCGTGGGGAAAAGCGAAGCGAAGAGGTCTCGGCCTTCGGGCGGTAGCGTGCCGTCTTCGTGGATGACGATCTGCCACTGCCGACCGGTCATGACGTGCCAACTGGCTAGTGTCCAGGCTGCACGCAGCCAGTCGTCCTGGCTGGTGACCAGATGGACTGGCACCGGAGGAGCGGGGGCTAAGTCTTGCGGCAGTTGGAACTGTCGAATGAGGGGGGCAACGCGGTAGTCGTACCAAGCCGCTCGCCAGCCGCGCTTTTGGTTAAAGCGTAAGAGGTACAACAAACGGCCGGGAGTCATGGGCAGAGGAGAAATACGGAGTCGCTAGGAAGAGCGAATTGCTTGGTTCTCAATATGCTTGGCGACGGGCCGGAAGGGAATGCTTTTTCCGCATGGAGTTGACAAGCGCTTTGTTTGTGGAACTCTCTCCCGCTAATTACCTGTTGTTTTATGATCCTGCCCGCCGTCGTTTTTTCCTGTTTTCTGGCTGCCGCTGCTGCTCCCTGGCTGCACCGCGCCATCAAGGAAAAGACGGGGTGGATTCTCTCGGGCTGGGCGGTGGTCATGTTCAGCATACTGGCTTCGTACCTGCCGACGGTCATTAAAGGGGAGCCGACGCGGGAAGTGATTCCCTGGGTCCCGAGCCTGGGCGTGAACCTTTCTTTCTACGTGGATGGCCTCGGCCTCCTCATGTCTTTGCTCATTACCGGCATCGGGGCGCTCATTGCCCTGTATGCGAGCAGCTACCTGAAGGGCGATGCCCGCCTAGGCCGCTTTTACATGAGCTTCATGCTCTTCATGGGGGCGATGCTTGGCGTCGTCCTGGCCGATAACCTCCTCGTCCTCTTTGTCTTTTGGGAGCTGACCAGTGTCTCGTCCTACTTGCTAATCGGTTACAACCACCACGAGGCAAAGTCCCGCAAATCGGCTCTGCAAGCCTTGCTGGTCACGGGTTCAGGTGGCTTGGCCCTTCTGGCTGGCGTGGTGATGATCTACTGCGCGGCTGGGACCTACGAGTACACCGAGCTGCTGAATAATCCGGACGTTCTGAAAGAAGGGGGCTGGTACCTGCCGATTTTGATCACGGTTCTGGCTGGTGCATTCACCAAGTCTGCTCAAGTGCCGTTCCACTTCTGGTTGCCTTCAGCCATGGCGGCGCCAACACCGGTTAGCGCTTACCTGCACTCCGCCACGATGGTGAAGGCGGGCGTCTTTTTGCTGGCCCATCTGCATCCGCTGCTAGGTGGGACCACGCTTTGGTACTCGATTCTTTGTAGCTTTGGCGGCGCTACACTCTGTATGGGGGGCTACCTGGCGCTGACCCAGACCGACCTGAAGAAAATTTTGGCCTACTCGACGGTCAGCACCTTGGGCCTACTCGTTTTCCTGATCGGCATTGGGGTGGAGAAAGCGATGATCGCGGCGGTCACCTTCCTCCTGGCTCATGCGCTCTATAAGGCGGCGCTTTTCCTCGTGGCGGGCATCATCGACCACGAAACCGGAACGCGCGACATCACCATCCTGAGTGGCTTGCGCAAGGCTCTCCCGTTTACCGCCGTCGCCGCGTTACTGGTGGGCTTGTCCAACGCAGGGGTGCCGTTGCTCTTTGGCTTCATTGCCAAGGAGGTGGCTTACGAAGCCGCGATGAAGGGCGATCAAGCGGCGCTGCTCACCCTGGTCGCCGTGCTCGGCAATATCTGTCTGGTGGGAGTAGGTTTGCTGACCGGCATTGTGCCCTTCTGGGGTAAGAAGCCGGATGAGCACGCCTTGCCCAAGCATCCACACGAAGCGCCGGTCGCGATGTGGATCGCGCCGATGATCCTCGCCGTCATTACCGTGGTGATAGGGTGTCGTCCCCACTTGATGGACGGATTGCTCCAAGCCGCTTCCTCCGCGGGCTGGGGATCCGAAACCAAGGTTCACCTTGCCATCTGGCATGGCTTCAATCTGGCGCTGCTGCTCAGCGTGATCACCTTCGTCTGCGGCTTTCTTTTGGTGGTCTTTCGGAAGTTTATCTACTACCTGCGCGATGAGATGGGGCAGATGGTGGCGGACCTCGGTCCGGCCCGCGGCTACGACATCATCTTTGATGCCGTGGTGCGCTTCAGTAAATTCCAGACCCGAATTTTCCAGAACGGCTATTACCGCCATTACGTGTTGATCCTGTTCAGTGGTCTCACCCTGCTGGTGCTGATGGCGGTGTTGCAGGGTGACTTTAATCTCTTCCAGCAGGCCGATTTTGAACCGGTGCCGTTCTACGAGTATTTCATCGTCGGTCTCATGTTGATCGCGATGTTGGTCACCATCAGCACCAATAACCGTTGGACGGCGATCATCTCCCTCGGCATGGTCGGCTTTGGCGTCGTGGCCATCTTTGTTCTCTATGGCGCGCCGGATTTGGCCATCACCCAAGTGCTGATTGAAACGCTCACGCTGATTCTTCTGGCGGTCGTGATTTTCCGCCTCCCGGAATTCAAAAAGCTTTCGCCACGCCATACGCGTATTCGCGACATCATTATCTCCACCGCTTTTGGCGTGATCATGACGATCTCGGTCATCGCCTCCAACATCATCCAGTTGGAGTCGCCCATTTCCGAGTACTTTGCCAAGACCAGCTACGAGTTGGCGCACGGCAAAAACGTGGTCAACGTCATCTTGGTCGATTACCGCGTGCTCGACACCTTTGGCGAAATCGTCGTGCTGGCCATCGCCTCTTTGGGCGTCTGGGCGTTGCTCAAGTTCCCGAAGAAACATAAGCGCAGTAAGGAGGCTGCCTCGTGAACAGCTTGATTCTGCAAACGGCCGCCCGCTGGTTGATGCCGGCTTTGGTCCTGATTTCTCTGCTGGTGCTCTACCGCGGCCATAACTTGCCGGGTGGGGGCTTCATTGGCGGCTTGCTCGCGGCGTCCGGCTTCATTCTTTATGCCTTCGCCTATGGGATTAAAGCTTCCGCGAAGAAGCTTCGGATTGACCCGCATTATCTGATCGCGGTGGGGCTGACCGTTGCGGCGACCAGCATGCTGCCCAGCCTGTTTCTTGGTCTGGAACCTTGGACCGGCGTCTGGACCCTCGAACTCGGCAAGTACCTTTCCATCCTCAAGCAAGGGACGCCCGTGTGGTTCGATATCGGCGTCTATCTCACTGTGATCGGCATCAGCATGCTGATCTTCTACACCTTTGCCGAGGATGCCCTGGAAGCGGAATCTCACCCGGACATGTAACCATGCAAATTCTCTACGCCATTTTAATTGGAGCGCTCTTCGGGGGTGGCATGTACATGCTCCTGCGTCGCAGCTTGCTCAAGATCATTATCGGGCTCTTGCTACTTGGCCACGCTGCCAACCTGCTCATTTTCACCGCGGGGGGATTGACCCGCGCGGCCTCGCCTCTCATCGGGCCGGACGGGACTGAACTGACCGGCATCTACGCCGACCCGCTTCCGCAGGCGCTCATTCTGACCGCGATTGTTATCGGCTTTGGTGTGATTGCCTTTGCTTTGGTGCTGGTTCACCGGGTCTTTACCGACCTGGAGACGGACGACACCGATGACTTAAAGATGACCGACACTTAATTTCTACCCCCTAA
>CAWUJC010000025.1:0-11305 GCA_963922355.1 uncultured bacterium
TCGTCATCTTCAAAAGCCGCTCGGGCGTGGCATGCTTCCAGGTACCATCGTCGTTCACGCCATCCAGAAAGAAGCCAGCCAGGAAGGGCTCATTCCAGGTCTCGTAGGTTTTGATCGTCGCTTGATAGCGCTGAGCCATCCGGGCACAATAATCAGCCCATTGGTCCATGTGGGAGTCTCGCACGCCATGGTTGCCGTTCTTCCAGCCCACGCCCTTCTTCTTGATGCCCATGGTCATGTTCGCCCACATCGGCGTGCGACCAAAAATACCCATCACCGCTAGATGATTGTCGCGGTACCACTTGACGAGATTGTCCAGTTCGCGCCAGTCATACTCCCCGTTCTCCTCCGCCTGTAGGTAACTCCAGCCCATGTCAAAAGACCGCAGCCAGTTGAATCCGAGCCGCTTGGCCGTCGCCACCATGGCTTGGTTCCCGGCGACATGAATACCAAAGGGCGAGGCTTCGTTCAGCACGCCCCAAGAACGCGGCTGACGGATCCGATGCATCACCGTTTCCGCCAGTTTGGAAAGCGGAGCGCCGTTGGCATCGAGCGCCTGAATCCGGAGATGATACGTCCCGAATTCCGGCAAGTTGAGTTGCTCTGGCTTCCAGGCCAGCTTGATGATCCCCTCCTCGTTGGGCGTCAGCTCTTGGGTAAAGGTATTCTTCCCCTCATAGCCCGCGTACATGTAGGGCTCAAATTCGGCCTTTAACTGCGCCCCCTCCGGCACTTCCCCCAACACGCCCACGTTGAGCTGAAAAGTCTGCCCGGGGAAATAGAGGTGGTGAAAATTCTTCCCGTCGGTGGGGATCAAGGTCAGCTCCAACGGAGCCACGCGCTCAAAATTCCCGACCCGGTTCCCCGCTTTCACCGACAGGCCATCGATCCAAATGTTATCCTTATTCTGAGCAAAGAGCTCCAGAATGTAGAAACCATCGGCGTGGTAAGGCAACTTCACTTTGTGGAAGTAGCGCTTCCACTTGGTCGTCAGGGTCGGGCTGCTGCCCCAGTCGCCTACCCAAAGTTTCTCGGACGGCGGGCCAATCCGCATGGCGAGAAAATTGTCCGGCGCATCGGACTTCGCCCACAAGCTGACGGAATGCACGCTGCCGGGCTTGCCCTTGAAGGGAATCCGGATGAGCTGCTGCTTGCCATCGCCGACCAGCTTGAGAGCAGGCACCCCGGTCGGGCCGGGTTGCTCCGCATCGGTGATGTAGTCGCCCACCCGGTAGTAACCGGTGTTGGGTCGCCACGGTCGCTGAAAACCAAAGGGAAACGAGCTATGGGGCAACAGGTTCCCTTCGACCGCCTGGGCGCTTTCAACCTGATCCTTCGGCAAGGAGGTAATGATCAAATCATCCACGTCGTAGATTCCCGGTCGCTCAAACTCCATCACCAGTTGGGCATCGGGGTCGTCCGGCAAAGGAGGCACCAAAAACTCCCGGGTCTGCCACTCCGGGCTAGCGCTCACCTGGGTTTTCCAATACTTGGTGAAAGGTGATGAGCCCTTGCGAATCGCCATCACGAAGCTCCCCGTCGTAGGCGATTTGAAGGCTCCTTTTATTTGCAGGAATTGCTCGCTAGAGGACTTGAATTGATCGATTCGCACCTGAGCAAAGCCGTTACGAACTTCCTCCACCTGGATGGAAAGCGCGCCTTTGCCGCTGTTGGTCATCTCCGTCAACTGCTGATAGGCGACGTCGGTGTCCGCCCAGTGGGTGTCCTCGGTCAACCCATCGGGCAAGGCCCCGGTAATCTTTCCCTTGGCGTCTGCCGGCGGTCGGACCGGGCGGAAGGGCTGCTCAAAATCGAAGCTGTAGAGCTCCGCCTTTTCTGGCTCCTTGGTCTCCGGAATCTCATCCCCCGCGAAGGCTTTGACAGAGCGGATGTTCACCGTCTGCGCCATTTCGCCCAACTGGATCAGGGCGCTGATTTCCCGAGGATCGAGGTCCTGCGGCGCCTCGAAATGCAAATCATAGGCGCGCGGTTGCGCCCCCAAGGGCAGACTTTTGTCTCCAGCCAAGGTCGGCCAAGGCCGCTGGTTCAATTGCAACTTCGGGCGGATGGCGGCTGCGCCTCCGTCCTGTGCCTGGCCGTCTGCCACCACGCGGATTAAGATGGGTGTTCCTTCGTCAATTTCTTCGCTGTTGGTCAGTGTGAAGTTGATGTGGAAGGGCTTGTCGGGCGTCGGCTGCTTAACAACAATTTGCTGAAAGGCCTCACCCGTTTCCTCATCCTCGAGGGTACTAACCTCCGCCATGTGTTCGGGCAGCACCCCTTGATCAGGTTCGATGTAGAGACGAAGATCCGAAATGATCTCCTCACCGTCAAACGCAACCTCGGCGCTGTAGGAGAAGGGAGAGATGCAAAATAAGGAGGCGGACCCGGCCAGCAGCCAGAGAAGAAAGGAACGATGATGTCGCATAAGAAGGAAAGAAGGCCCTGCCAGCAGACGGAACCGGGAAGATGTCGCCGCACGTTGTCTAGGCAGATATAGTTGTGATCTCGATCTGATCATCCGGTCAGCCTCCCAGCACCGCAACTTTTGGAGCCCTGAAAAAACCAAGCTGGTTCGGAATACCGAACAAATCCAATCCGAGATAACGAATTAACTAGGTGAGCCCTTGTCTTCCTGCCTGAATTAGTCGATGATTTGCGCTCTTCAAGAAGCCCTGTCCTGATCTTCAGGGCTCTCTGACTTAACGAACACATTTTACGGTACAGTAACGGAACCCTGGTTATTTCCCTCAACTGGACACATGCTTTCCTCCTAGCCTGAGCACTGCGTCAGGCCTCCCTTTACCGAGTTCCTCGGTGTTTTTTGCCAAGCTGAACGTGTTCAACCTCCAAAAAGCTGGACTCCGCTCTCCCCTTTGTTAGCAACCCTTTTTCCCAATCATCATGAAAACCCAGCATCAACTAACCGACATCAAAATTGCCACCGTAGGTTACGGCGGCGCTTTCAACATGGGCCGCATGCACCTGGAGTATGCCGCCGAAGCCGGCATGACGCCGACCGCCGTGGTCGAACTCGCGCCCGACCGTCGCCAAGCGGCCGAAGAGGACTTCCCCGGCATCGCCACCTTTGGTTCCGTGGCCGAACTGATCGCCTCCGGCGTGGCTAACGTGGCCGTCGTGCTCACCCCACACAACTCCCACTTTGCGCTCGGCAAAGAGCTTCTCGAAGGCGGGATGCACACCATTCTGGAAAAACCCATGGCCATCACGGGTGAGGAGTGCGACCAACTGATCGACATTGCCCAGCAGAAGAATCTCCTCCTGACAGCCTACCACAACCGCCACTGGGACGGCCCGATCATGGCCATGAGTCAGCTAATCAACGACGAGAAGGTGCTCGGCGAGATCTACAAAATCCAAATCCGGATGGGCAAGTACCAGAAACCGGCTGACACCTGGCGCGGCAGCAAGTCGATCAGCGGCGGCGTCACCTACGACTTCGGCGCCCACTGCCTGGATTACGCCATGCAGCTCATCGACGAAAAGCCGACTGAAATCTCCGGCTTCAAAAAGGAAGGCCATTGGAACCAGGAATCCAAATGGGGCGAGGACACGATTGAAGACGAAGTCTTCTTCACGCTGCGCTATCCCAGCGGACGTTGGCTCACCTTCACGATGAGTAAGTTGGACGACAACATGCCGGATCAAATGATCGAGGTCACCGGCACCAAAGGGACCTGCGTCTTTGACACCGCCTCCTACAAGCTCACGAAACGCGACGGCGACAACGTGGAAAAGATCGAGAAACACCCGATCCCGGCAGCCTGGGGGCTTTACTACGAGAATCTCGTCCAAGTGCTGCGCGGCGAGGAATCGCTGATCATCACTCCGGAATGGGCAGCCAAGATCATCAAGATCCTCGACTTGGCCAACGTCAGCGCCAAAGAAGGCCGGACCATTAGCCTCCAGGACTAAGCCCAGATTCCGTCCTAGATCTCTGCGGCACCGAACCCTTACCAGTTCGTCGTGCCGTAGAGTGTCGTCATCATTTGGTTAAGCAACGTGCGCGCAGCTTTTGTGTAGCTTTCCGGTGCTGAAACCACCAGTTGGATGGCTTCTTCCGCGATGGGGATGACCACAATATAGGTCTTAATCACCATGCCATCGATCTCCACGGTCTGCTCCACACCATCGAGCTTGGTGCCATCCCAGGTGACATCATAGGGCCTCACCTCAGCTCCTTCGCCCGCGGATTCAGTCACAAAATTTAGCAACGCCTTGGGATCACGGTCCTTCGGCACCTCCACATCCATGTGGGCGATGCTAATCACCATGACTTCGTCTTCGTCCTCCAAGGGAAGAGCAAAGGCGTACATCATGCCTTCAGCAGGTTCTTCGATCTGCTGAAAGCCCGGCGGAATTTCCATCCGATAGCCGAGCGGTTCATCAAACAGAATCATGGAGCCCTCTATTTCCTGATCCAGGCCCTCGACTTCCTCTCGGGTCAACTTACTCAGGGCCAAGGAAGCAGCTTGCGGTGCCAGCGGCGCAAGCTGGAGAGCAAAACTGGTCGACCCCGCCTGCGCCGGGGCGGTCAACGTCGCGAGGGCGAATGCGCCAAAAGTGGCGCCCAACAGGAGGGGCTTCAACATGGCCGTATTATTCAATCGCGTGATCTATTCGACAAGCCGTAGTTCCGTCTCTCTTTATTGCGGAGGAAGCGCCGCCTTCCAACCAGCTTGCAACTCCTCCGCCAGTTTGGTGACAACTGGAGCAATATTCGGCCTCGAGACTAAGTTCCGAGTCTCGTTTGGATCCTGCGCTTGATCGTAGAGCTCCCGACCAACGAGCGTGCCGGCTTGGTCGCGCCACTCTGTGTAGCGGTAGCGATCAGTGCGAATTGACCGGCCTAAAACATTCCCTTGCGGGCGATTCTCCGGCTTCGTAGCGAGTCGAAGAAAGGAACTAAACGCGGCTTTCTTCCAGGGTCGCTTTGGATTCTCCAACAAAGGTTCTAGGCTGACACCTTCCAAGCCCGGAGGCGGAGCGAAGTCATTCAAGGCCACCAAGGTGGGATAGATATCCACCACCTCAACCAATGCGGCACAGCTTTCGCCTGCCGTGCGCTGCCCCGGCACACTCAAGATCAAGGGCACGCGGGTCGCTCGTTCAAAATTCGACATCTTGCCCCACAGCCCCTGCTCACCGAGGTGGTAACCGTGGTCGCCCCAAAAGACGACGATCGTGCGCTCGCGCAAACCGAGGCGATCCAACTCCGTCATCACACGCCCCACCTGCGCATCGGTAAAGCTCACGCAGGCCCGATACCCGCGGATCAACTGGACGGCGACTTCCTGCGAAATCGGCCCCTTCTTGGGAATCAAGCCATAGGAGCGTAGTTCCTGCCAGTCATGCAAAGCCACGGCTGGCGCATTGACCGGCGGCTTTCCAGTGGGCGGTAGCTGAATGGAATCGGTCGGGTACAAGTCCCAGTACGTCTTCGGACAGATGAACGGCAAGTGCGGTTTATCAAAGCCCACCGCTAGGAAGAAAGGTTCGTCTTTCAGCTCGCGTAACTTTTGGACGGCCGCGCTCGCGATCTGAGCATCTGGAAAATCCTCCTCCGGTCGATCCACGGCCGCGAAGGCGGGGCCACGTTTACTCTTCCGATACCGGCCTTCCGGCAAACCGTGCTGCGCCACGACTTCATCGCGAGAAAGCTTCTGCTGCCAAGCTTGCAGAAACGCCTCACTCCCCTGCATCGGCTGACTCCAAGAAAGCGGATCATTCCCGGGCTGCTGTGTGTGCTTCGTGTAATGGTGAAAAACCTTCCCCACCGAGACAGTGGTGTAGCCACGGCCTTTGAAAAATTGCGGCAGAGTGACGACCTCGGGCAACTGCTGCCGCAGAAACTTTTTGTTCCCATAGATGCCGGTCGTCTCAGGCCGTAAACCGCTCAAGAAAACGACTCGACTGGGATTACAAACCGCCACTTGCGCGTAGGCGCGGGTGAAGGTCATGCCTTGTTGAGCCAGGCGATCTAGATGCGGTGTTTGGATGGAGGAATCACCATACGCCCCCAGATCAGGCCGCATGTCATCCGCAATGATCAACAGCACGTTATAGGGCGGAGCGTTTGGTGTGTCCTTGGCGTGCAGGCTCCCTGCCCCCAACGCCACAAATAGAGAAGCGAGAATCGTTCCCGCCAACCAGACAAACCGTTGCCGGCTCATGTCGCCCTCGATCGCACTCTGATCCGCACCACCTCTTTATGGTAGTGGGCAAAGCGCTGCTTGCCAGGGACAAATTATTCTAATTCGGCGACGATTTTGCTCTTCGGCGTCAGGCGGTAAAGGTCCCCCTTCTGGTTATCCTGCGGAAAGCCATCTCCTTCGACCAAACGAAACATGAGAAAATTTGCCGTCCCCGCGCCAAGTTCATCTTTGAGCTCGGTGATATCAACGGTCACCGCTTCCGCCGGGCTCTCTTTATCCACGCCAGTTTCGAACGTCATCACCGGTTCCATCTTAGCCCAGTCTTCGCCGTTGGTTCCTTCGGAGGGGTTGGTGGTTTTGCTGGAACCCAGATACTGCAAGGTGAGCGGTCGGACGTCGCCTTCGATACTTTCCACATCAAGTTCCAGGACGATCTTCTTGGCATACTGCAGCAAGGGAACGTTGTCTTCCGAGCCGTCATGCTTCTTCACCAAATAAGTGAGCATCGGCCGCATGGTCTGGAGTTGCCCGTTATCCCCCACCAAGACCAAGCCAAAGATCTCTTCTTTAAAGGTCTCCGGATCACTCGCCTCGGTTTTATGAGTGGAGGCTTTGGAAACCGGAATTTCCAATTTCTCAGCCAAAGCCGAAGGAACCGCAACAATAAGAGAAAGCGTCAGGAACAGAGACAAAAAAGACTTCATACCAATACTATACGTGAAGCTTAACTGGAGAAAAAGGGGACCGTCGCGAAATTTACGCAATGTTGCTTGATTTTAACCCTCTCATCAGATTAATGCGCTCCCTTTTCTCAATGTCTGACGCGACGAGACCGAAACAGAAACGCCAAACCACCAAGGAGCAAGGCGGCACTGGAAGGCTCCGGCACCACGTCGCCATAAGAGAGACCTATCCGGAGTTCGTCAAAAGCCGTGGTGTGACTGGCCGTCCCAAAGCCCCCCTGCGCGATATTGCCAAACGTCGCCAAGCCGGTGATGGTTTGGTTCTCTAGATTGAAATCCCAGACCAGGGGCTCTGGCCCAACCGTCCCACCGACATCGACAAAGAAACCACGGATATTGTCACCTCCGGCAGCAGAGCTTGCTTCGATCTTGAAGACCATCAGGCGATCCACTCCATCAGCTAAGTTGGCGGAGGAAACGGAATTTCCACCAGCCTCGATTCGGAGTTGGCTATTCCACATCCCCAACTGCGCCACGTTCGCGTTGGCGTCGTTTCGTAGTTGGAGCTGATTCGTAAAGTTAAAGGTAAAGCCAGCTGTGGTCGGCTCGTGGCTTTCCAAAAAACTAATGTAGTACGAGGTATCGGTTACTGGATCAAAATCAATCACCGCCGAAGGTGCCAACTTAAAAACACCGTTCGCCGCCGTATCCATAACATTCGCGAGCTCGAAGCGGTTGTTGCTTGGCGTGTAGCTGTAACCGTCGGGAGCACTTAAACTCCCTGCCACCACCACCGAAGTCGCTGAACCTGAAGTGTTGCTCTGATCAAAATTCGGGAAGAGACCCCAATTCCCCACTAAGCCCGTGTCATTCACCGGAGCACTTCCGAGAACGCCCGGCCCGTAATCAACCGTCTGAACGACAGTTTGAGCGCTTAGATTGAAGATAGTGAGAAGAACGAAGAGAAGTGGAATGAGGGGTTTCATAGATTGACTCTAAAATAGAGTCTAAGGCATCCACATCTTTAGCGTCAGGCACCCCGCCTGCAATGTTGCACATCTCGCAATACATTGATTGAAAGCAAATTAAGCCGACTCCCTTTTCACAAAGGGAGCCGACTTTCTACACTTCAACCTCGAATCTTGCCGCTCTACGACAGACTCATTCTCCATCTAGGAACGTCGACGGCGCCACGCCAGAAGAGACATACCACCGAACAACAAAGCCGCACTGGTCGGCTCGGGAACCACATCGCCCCAAGTCGCTCCGAAACGAATTTCATCAAGCTCACCCGTATGGGTAACGCCAAAGGCTGCATTTGAACCAATAAACAGATTCACAAACTCGGCCTGCCCAGTAAGCGAAACTGAATTCAACACGATATCCCAAACCAACGGCTCATTTCCGACGGATCCTCCTGCATCAAAAAATGAGGCGGAGATAATGTCGTTACCAGATGAACTAGCATCGATTCGAAAAACCATCAGGCGATCAATACCATCGTCTAAAGCAGCAGAAGCAACCGAGCTGCCACCGGCATCAATCGTTAACGTGTCGCTACGCATGCCCAATGTAGCGAGAGTGTTATTTCCGTTATCCCGTAATTGCAAGGCCGCACGAGAATCAAAGGCAAAACCCGAGGATGAATGGCTTTCCAAAAAACTAATGTAGTAGGTATCGTCCGAATCAAAATTGATAAAATTGTCAGACGTTACGCCAAACATACCATTACCACCAGCTGGCCCCGTTGCAGTGAAAGTCGCTCGGTTATTGCTCGGCGTAAACGCATAGCCTGAAGGAGCTGAAAGACTACCAGCCGCGACTGAGTTGTTGCTGCTTCCGCCGATAGTACCACCGCCAAAGACAAAGTTACCCCACGTTCCAGTTTGACCGGTGCCTGTGGTAGCTTGATTTCCTACAGGTGCTCCAGAAGCATAGTTATAGGTTTCGACGAGGGATTGCGCCCAAACACCAGAAACGGTGAGGGCAACGACGGTGAGGGTAGTGAGTAGTGTTTTCATAGATTGACTCCTTGGCCGCAATCATCTCGAAAGCGGCGCCCCCTGTCATTCGGTTCTTCTCGCAATGTTGCGTAAACAGGCAGTCCACACGTGCTAGCGCAAGGTTGCGCAGACATTCCATTGGGCCGTGCTAGTTTTGCCGCCAGAATCGTAATCATGAAGTTCCCACTTTCTTTCGTGGCTGCCCTCGCCCTCGGCGGCAGTACGGCGAGCGCCCAGTTCACCATTATGCCTTTAGGCGATTCCATCACCTTCGGCCTTTCCTTTGGCCAACCCGCCAACCAAATGTATCCGAACGGGTACCGTGGTCGCTTACAAGACTTGCTTCAGCAACGTTCTGAGTTTGCCGATAACTTTGACTTCATTGGCCTGCAATCGGATGGCCCCGCCGGTTCTAGTTTTGACAGCAGCCTACCGACTACCGATCCCAGTCGCTACGATGGTAACCACAACGGTTATTCCAGCTACACGACGGCCCAGAGCCACGGCACCTCGCCCGGAAACTTAAATGACGTCCTCAATGGGAATTACACACCAGCTACTTTCGACGCCGACATCGTACTTCTCCACGTCGGCATCAACGATCTGATTGCCCAAGGAGTCAGCGCAGCCCAACTCCAGGCCGATTATCGAACACTGCTTACCACCATCTTTAGCCTGAACACCGAGGTGGACCTCTACGTTTCCACCATCATGTTGAACCAACCCTTCAACGGCAACTACCAGAACATCCTCGACTTCAATGCCTACCTCGCTACGACCGAAGTCCCTTACTGGCAAGCGCAAGGCAATCAGATTACCTTAGTGGATATGTTCGCCGCGCTTGAAGACACCGGCTACGGCATCGGCAACCCCAACTACGGCACCGTGGTAGCACCCAACGATAACGTTCACCCCAACGCCAACGGGTATCAGGCGATGGCCGAAGCCTGGAATTTGGCCATCGTCCCGGAACCTACCACCACCTCACTCTTCGCTGGAGGCCTTCTCCTCCTAGCCCTGCGCCGTCGCTCCTAACCAAAAAACTCCTCTCCTCATTAGATCATGTTGTCTTCCTCGTATCGCGCCTGCTTTTCCTCCCTAACTTCCCTCGCACTCCTCTGCGGCAGCCTACTGGCAACCGCGATGGCCGAACCCCTCATCAACGTCAACTTCGGCGACCCTTCCAAGCTCAAGACGATCGAGAGCAAAAAGCCGGATCGCATCCGTGGCGTTCTCCCCCCCGGCGTGAAGGAAGACTCCAGCTGGGCCGATGTCTCCATCAGCTATGACTTCGAGGCCAACCGGCTAGGCGGCGACATCGGTACGATTCGCGTCAAAGTAACCGACCACGAAAAAGGGCGCGCTCAGCTCAAATTCCAACTCCCCCGGCTCAACGAAAAGGCGTACTACCGGCTTTCGGTCACGGCCTCCAGCCCGGATAAGAAATCCCTCAAGGTTGCTGTCCGACAGCCTGTCCATCCGTACGAAACCATTTGGGAAGGCGAGATTCCACTCACCAAAGACCTCAAAAAAACGACACTGCCCTTCGAACTTCCACCGCTGAACAAGAAGGTTGTCCTCCTCATGTATCTGGGAGAATCCGGCACCTACGATCTGCAGCGCCTGGCCCTCGACCGTGTCACCCTCGCTGACCTCCAAGCGCAGGAAGCCGAGGCGGTGAAAAACTCACTGCCCAACGTCATGCCGTGGTCCGACTTCCCGCTCGGCCTGCCCACCGGTTGGGGGGCGGTCAAAACCCGCCTCTCTCAAGAACTTGATTACGAGATGGAGCCAGGAACCCAACCGACCGAACGCGGTACCTTTCCGCTGCGTCTCAAATCCAAAGGCGACGAGCAAGTCCTCATCACCTCGGCCCCGCTCTACATCCCGCTGCAAACCCAGCCCCACACGTTCTCCTATTACATCAAGGGCAAGCCGGAGCGTGGGGCGATTATGGAAGTGATCGCAGACGGCAAGCCCATTGCCCAGCGGCCGGTCTTTGGTTCTTCAGACGGCACCTTCAAGCGCGAGAGCTTTAAGTTCCAACCCACCATCGGGGCCAAGATGCACAACGTCCGGCTCCGTAATTTGAAGGGCGAGATCGAGCTGGACGCCCTCATGCTCAATCCAGGAGAAGAGGCGCATCCCTTCCAGCGTCAAGCCTCGGCCGAAGTCGCGCTTTCAGGAAATTGGAGCAAGAACCACGTCTTTCTCGATGGTGTCGAAAAAGAAACGACCATCCAATATGTGGTCTCGGGTGCCACCCCCGGGTCCGTCCTCAAGTCCCGCGTCTATAATCTCTACGGCCAGAGCAAAGCCCTGCCGGATATCTCCCTTCCGGATGAGACTCATGCCAAAGGCACCATCCAACCCGGCACGCCATTCCCCGATGCCCCCTATGGCCCCTTCCGGATCGAAGCCTGGGTGGAAGCCGACGGCAAAC
>CAWUJC010000026.1:0-11070 GCA_963922355.1 uncultured bacterium
GCCCCCCCAACGCCTTTGCCAGAGCAACCAGAGCCCAGCAACCGCGGCAATCATCAGGCCGATGGGAACAGACTGCAGTTTAGCGTACGGCAAACAGCCTAGACATCCCCCGGCGAGGATGAGGCAGAGCACGGGCTGCCAGGGCTTAGCTTTTAGCGCCTGCGTCACGAGAAAGAGAGCCAAGCTCAGAAAAAGAATCGGGATCACCTCCGCGTTGTAGGCCACAAAATCGCGGTAATTCATGCTGGCCAGCATCACGATGTAGGGCAGCGCCAAGACCCGCGCCCAAGCCTCACGGAAGAGATGGCGGAAGACGCCATACAGGCAGGCCATACTGATCAACGTCACCGCCAGGGTCAGCAGCCGAATCACCCCATAACCATGTCCCCAGCCGAGCGCCGGAAAGAGCATCAAGGGGTAGATGACCAACGGGCCGCCGGTAGTGCCATCGACAGAATACCAGAAGCGTGGGTCCTCACCCAAAGTTAGCCCGCCCGCGATCCACAAGCCCTCGTCCACATTAGCTTCCCACAAGCCGAAGGCGGGCAGCCACAGGACGATGGTGCCGGCCAACGCAAGGAAGAGAAACAGACCGGGATGCAACACCCAACTGGGCACCGCCGCGCAAGCCAAATCACCGCCCCCCTTCGCTCGCTCCTCTTGAGCCAGCGCGAGGATGGCCAGGGTCCCGAGGATCAGAACGAACCCGAGTAAGCCCGAGCGCCATAGCGTCTGGTAAAGCTCCGGGTTTTGGGCAAAGAAACCACTAACGCCGGTCTGCAACCAACTATTCACTCCCCTGCCCTAGCATGGCGCCAAGCCATCGGGAAGGGAGAAGTTAGTCGTGAAGGGACAAGGCCAGGCACCTAGGCCGTCCGCATCGGCATGATGACGTAGAGGAACGGGCGGTTGTACTTAATCACGCCCGGGCTTAAGTCATCGATAAAGTCGAAGAAAATCTCGTCAGAATCGATGTTCTTGAGCGGATCCATCAGGAAAGCCGGATTAAACGCAATGGTGAACTCCTCGCCGCTGTACTTCACGCCCATGGATTCCTTGGCCTCACCCACGTCCGGGGTGTTGGCGGTGATGTCCAGGTTGTCCTTGCCGAAGGTCAGCTTCACCGAGTTGGACTTATCGCTGGAAAGCAAAGCCACGCGGTGGATGGCGTTGAGGAACAGCTCGCGCTCGAGCGAGACGCGCTCCTTGGTCTCGTTGGGCACCACCTGGCGGTAATTCGGGTAGTTGCCTTCGATGAGTTTGGAAACGAGGTAGATATCGGCCAGATCAAAGGCCACTTGGTTGTCGGAAAGCGTGATGGTCACGTCCTCTTCGTCCCCCTTAAGGACGCGGGAAAGCTCGTGCACCGCCTTGCTCGGCAGGATGACTTCGCTCTCGCTGCTCTGTGGGAATTCCATCTCATGCTCGACCAGGGCCAAGCGGCGGCCGTCGGTGGCGACCACCGTCAGCTTGTTCTCCTTGAAGCTTAGAAGCACGCCGTTGAGGACGTAGCGGCTTTCGTCGGTCGAGATGGCATAGGAGACGCGCTTGAGCATGTCGCGCAGCTCCGCCTGCTTCAGCTTGAAAGTCTTGGCGCCTTCCGGCTTCGGGAAGTTCGGGAAATCCTCCTCCGGCAAGCCCATGATACGGAAGAACGACGGGCCGGAGGTGATCGTGGCGTTGTGCTTGGAATCAACTTCCAACACCAATTCCGGGGCGGGCAGCTCGCGCACAATGTTGAGCAAACGGCGCGCCGGCAGTGTGGTCGAGCCCGGCTTGCTCACCTCAGCATCAACCGTGCAGCGGATGCCGGTGTCCAGGTCCGTGGTGGAAATGGTCAGCTTGCCGTCAGCGGCTTGGAGCAGCGCGTTCCCCAAGATGGGTAAGGTCGTGCGCGTGGTGACGACGTTTTGGACTGTTTGCAAACCGTTAAACAGGGCGTCTTTGCCAAGCACACATTTCATAAAGCGTCTCTACTTACTAAGAGGTGAATTAAAACTCAATTTTTATTCTTTCTTCTTCTTGGTGTGAATAAAGAAGGAATCAACCAGAATTGCCAGACGGTAAGTAAAATGGAAAGGTTTTTACGCAAGAATTCTTTGCGAATAACTGTCGGTAAGTCTGAGCAACTGGAGCCTTGCGGAAATTCTCCTCAAGTTGCTGACGTTTATTCACAAGTTATCCTCAGGGCTGGTGGATAAATTCGTTTTTCGGCTCTGCTTTTACCGACGGCTGGAGCGTCGTCGCGTGGTGCTGATCCCAAGAGCGCCCAAGATGCCGCGGCTGACCTCACGCGCGAGGGTACGGCCCACTTGGCGGGCGGCACTTGAGCCAAGGACTTGGGAGAGGAAGCTCTTTTGTGCCCGGCTGCGCCGAGCTTTGGCCGGGGCTTTGCTGGTCCGTTTCGTCGTCGTGGTTCGCTGTTGTTGTTGAACTTTCTCCCAAGCGGCTTGATCCTCGCTGGCGGCCTGCATCTTGGCTTGGAGCATCTCATAAGCACTCTTGCGGTCCACCGGTGTGTTGTACTTCTTGGCGAGGGGGGAGGCTGTGACCAGTTGCGTCACCTCGGCTGAGGTTAGCACGCCCATGCGGGACTCTGGCGCGCGGAGAAGGGCATGCACGAGCTCGGTGGGCCGCCCTTTCGGGCCGAGGGCGGTGACGAGCGCTTCGCCGATGCCGAGTTCGGTCAAAAGCGTCGTGGTCTTGTAATAGGTGGAATCCGGGTAGTTTTGGGCTGCCAACTTAATCGCTTTGCGATCTTTAGCTGTAAAGGCGCGCAAAGCGTGTTGAATTTTTAGGCCAAGCTGACTGAGCACCCCGTCCGGGATGTCCTGAGGATTTTGCGTGCAAAAGAAGAGACCAACGCCTTTGGAACGGATTAACTTGGCCATGGTTTCGAGCTGATCGAGCAAATAATCGGTCGCATTCTCAAAAATAAGGTGGGCTTCATCGATAAAGATACAGAGTTTCGGCCGGTCTAGGTCTCCCGCCTCGGGAAACTTGTTATAGACCTCAGAGAGCAGAGACAGCATGAAGGTGGAAATCAGCTCGGGCTTATCCTGCACGTCGGAAAGACGGAGAACGGAAACTTTGCCGCGTCCATCCGGGTCTTTTTCCAAGAGGTCATTGACCTCAAAGGACGGTTCGCTGAAGAAGGCGTCACCATCCTGGGATTCTAGCGTGGCGATTTTGCGGATAATCGTCCCGGCGCTGGCGGAGGAGATGCGGCCGTAAGCGCTCTCCACGGTCTTCTTATCGTGCTCAAGGATGTAGTTGAGTGCGGTGCGGAAGTCCTTCAGATCAATGAGGGGGAGTTGGCGCTCATCGCAGTAGCGGAAGACGATGGCGGCCACACCCGACTGCGTTTCGTTTAGCCCCAAAATGCGGGAAAAAAGCACCGGGCCGAACTCCGTGACGGTGGCGTGGAGGCGAACACCAGGTACGTCCGAAAGCGTCAGTAGTTCTACCGGCGTGCCACTGGCGACCCAAGGGAGACCAAGTGAGGTCTGCCGGGCGTCAATTTTCTTGTGCGGCGAACCGGGCATGGCGACGCCGCTCAGGTCGCCCTTGATGTCCATGACTAGGCTGGGCACACCGGCAAAGGAAAGTCGTTCAGCCAGGACTTGGATGGTCTTGGTCTTGCCGGTACCGGTGGCGCCGGCGATCAGCCCGTGGCGGTTGAGCATCTTCAACGGCACGCGGACTGGCGTGTCGGCGATAGCTTGGCCTTCCAGCATCGCGCCACCTAAGACCAAGCTCGGCGTACCTTCGGCATCTTCCGGATAGGCCTTGCGCATCACTTCGGCAAAGGCGGCCTGCTTGGCTTCGACTTTTGATTCAGCAGCCGGAACTGGCGGTGGTTGCTTTCCTGTCGTCTTCTTCGCCAAACGGGCTTTCACGCGGCGGGTGACTTTGGGCGGCAGGGCAGGGGGAGATTTCTTCTTTTTCGCGGGCATAGAGAGGGCGGGCTGGGTTCGAGCCATGCCTCCAACTAAGCACAAGATAGAAAGGCTGAAAGCCTTGAATTAAATGATTGGTTCGAACTGAGGATTTGAACTAGGAAAATCGTTAGGAAATGCTCTGCATTTTAGTTTTCCAGATATCAAGTTCGACAAAAATGATAGCAAAGAGAGATCGATAATTTCTACTACGGTTCCACGTGCTTCAAGGATGGCAATTTTCCAATCTTTTGTATCTCCTTGTCGAATCCAGAATAGAACATCACCATTATCTGTAATTCCAAAGGGATATAAGCCATATGTTCTTTGCAGATTCTGTATATTATTTGTAGATGTATCTTCTAGAACAATTGAGGATATAATATCTAGTTGTTTAGTATACTGATGCTCTAGATTTAAATTCGTGTTTGATATCGTAGGGTGAAAGATCCAAAGAAATCCATCAATACACCCTGCTCCATAATGATCAATGAATTCTCGGTACTCCTTTGGATAGGGAAGAAGTGATGTAGATAAATTTTCCCAATCTTTGGCTGTTGATTTTACACGTGGTTCTGCACGTAAAGGTAATACTCTAGAAAGACTTTCCAGCTTGATACTGTAGTTATTTATATCATGTGGCATGGAAGCCAGCCGCTTCGCTAGCTTTATCGCCTCGGCGTGGGTTTCGATTTCGCCTTCGAGTTGGGCGATTTCGATTTTCTCCAACATTTCGCCGATTTGTTTGCCGGGCGGGATGCCCATGGCCATCAGATCGTGGCCGTTGATCAACTTGGCGGGGCGGATGTCGTCTTCGGCGAGTTCCTGCCGTTTGTTTTTCAGGAAGTGGTAGTTCTCCAGATCACCGTGGCTGCACGAGCAGTCGATGCGGTGGAGCTCTAGCTCTTCGGTAAAGTGATCGCGGGCCAGCATCCGTTTCAGGGTGCTCACCTTCATGCGCAGCACGTCCTTGAACTGCATGTGGTATTTGACCAGTTCGCAGGTGGCTTTAATCGTGTCGTTGGAATAGCGCAAGCGGCGCATGATTTGTTCCGTCATCACCGCACCGACGTGTTCGTGTCCGTTAAAGCGAATGCGACCGGTTTCGTCGACGGTTTGCGTGGCCGGTTTGGCCACGTCGTGGAAGAGAACGCCGAGCGCGAGTTCCAGTGGCGCGTTTTCCAGCATGCCCATCATCATGCGAACGTGCTCCCACACGTCGCCTTCCGGGTGGAACTGCGGCGGCTGATCGCAGCCATGCAGGGCGTGGATTTCGGGTAGCACGGCAGGTTGCTCGAGCAGGCCGGAGGCGTCGAGGAGGTCTAGCCCGCGGGCCGGGGCGGGGCCGGTCCAGATTTTGTCCAGCTCGTCGCGAATGCGCTCCACGCTCACTTGGCCAATTTCTGGCGCCATCTCCTTGAGCGCCTCCCAGGTGGCAGGTTCCATCTCAAACTTGAGTTGGCCCATCTTTAAGTTGGTGGTGAAGCGAACGGCGCGCAGCAGGCGCAGCTTGTCTTCGCAGAAGCGTTCGCGTGGTTCGCCGATCGCGCGGATGGTGTTCTGCAGGAGGTCTTGCTGGCCACCGACGAAGTCGATCAGCTTGTCGGCGACGGGGTCGAAGAAGAGACCGTTGACCGTGAAGTCGCGACGTTGGGCATCTTCTTCCGCAGTGGTGAATTCCACGCGGTCGGGCCGACGCCCATCCTGGTAGCCAAATTCCCGGCGGAAGGTGGCGATCTCAAAAACGTGCTCGCCTTCCATGGCACGCACCACGCCGAACGACTTGCCTTGCAGATCCGTCACGCGGGGCAGAATCTGCTGCACTTGGTCGGGCGTCGCGTCGGAGGCGATGTCGATGTCCTTCGCCTCGACGCCGAGGAGCTGGTCGCGGACCGAACCGCCCGCAAAGTAGGCCACGTGCCCGGCGTCCTGGAGGCGCTTGACCAAATTCGTGCCGGCTTCGTGCATGCTCATGGGCTTAGGGGTAACGGACTTAGGTCAGTTCGTCGATCTTGATGTCTTCCGGGGTTTCGTAACGCAGGTAGAAGAGCCCACCCACCAAGCTCCAGGCCAGGGTGAGGGCAAAGAAGAGGAGGGAGAAGGCGACCGCGTCGGTGTCATTCACGCCGAGGAGACCAAAGAACCAGACGAAGAGTACCTCGCGGACCCCGAGGCCGGAGAAGGAAATCGGGATGGCAATCAGCAGGAAGATGATGGGCAGGAAACTGATGAAGAGCCAGAAGGGGACCTCAAAGCCCATCGCCAACGTCTGGACATAAGCGGCGACAAAGATGGTGAAGTGGTTGACGACCGAAAGCACGGTCACGATCGTCATCACGGCGTACTCGGTGCGATAGCGGGCAAAGGCATCGTAGATCCGGGCGAAGCGATCTTGCATCGGCAAGTGGTGGACGAAAGGCAGCTTGTGGGCCCACTTCTTGAGCGTCGGGAGAAAGACCACGGCGATCAGCGCCCCGGCAAGCCCGGCCGCCACGGCCAGAACGGTCCAGACCATGGCTTGGGTCTCTGCGTTGCCGACCAGGAACTGGTAATGCACCGCCACAAAGATGACCGCGATGAGTATGAGCACGGACAGGCCCATCACGCGGTCGACGACGACGGAGAGTCCGGCGGCGCTACGCTTGGTCGGTGCGGCGCGGGTGGCGTAGTAGATTTTGATCACGTCGCCGCCGGTCGTGCCGAGGAGGAAGGAGTTAAAGAACTGTCCGACCATGGTCAGTTGAAAGACCATGCCTAGACTAACGCGAATGCCTTGGACGTGCAGGAGAAGGTACCAACGCCAGGCGGTCCAGAAGAGCGACAGCCCCCAAATCAGCGCGGCGGCGAGAAGCCACGTTGGACTGGTGTCGATGATTGCCGTCCAGAGTTCCGGCCAATTGATCTTGGTGGATAAGTAGCCGAGTATGCTGACGCAAATAACAATGCGTAGAATCAGGCCAAGACGCTGACGTACGAATTCCATAACTCCAGGCTACGGCGGACATCTTTCGTGCGGGTGCTCGGGCTGAGCTCTAGCACGGGGATCGCCGATTCTGGAAGCATCGACACCAAGGAGGGAAAGTCAATCCTTCCCGCGCCCAAGGGCTGGTGATCGCCACTGGGTGGGACGCAGTCGTGGATGTGGCAGCCGACCAAGCGCGAGGCAAAGCGGCGCAAGCTCTTGGCTTGATCGTGAAAGCCGAGGTACTCCTTGCGCGCCGCGTGGCCGAAGTCATGCCAGTAGCCGACGGTTTCTTCGGGATACGCCGCGAGGGCGCGTTCCATTTCCTGCGCGTCGTCAGGATATTCGGCGTAGTTTTCGCGGTTCTCAAAGCCGAGCTTGAGGCCCGCGTCCTGCGCGACAGGCACAATTTCGTCGAGGCAGCTTTGGATACGCTCCCAGATGATGTCGGAAATCTTTTGCCGGTCGCTCACGGCCTTGAGCTTGGTTTTGCAGAAGGTGCGACCGTAGGGCCCTTCTTTTTCGTAGAGCTTTTCCAGTTTATCTTGCGTGCCGCCCGGGCCGGCGTAGCCGAGGTGGAGCACGATGGCTTTTGCGTCCACTTGTTTGGCGTGGCGGATGGTTTCGAGCGTGCTTTTGATGGCCGAGCGCCGGATGTTGTCGCGCTCATCCGAGAAGAGAAAGCAATTGGGTGAGGGGCGGAGGATGCCCATCGGCACGGGGCAGAAATTATGCACCGAGTTCACGCGCACGACTTTGGTCTTCACCGCGCGAAGGATGCCGGGCCAGAGGCTGTAGCGGATGGCATGGCTCAGCTCCACGGCCTCAAAACCCAGTTCCGCGGCGTGCTCCAGGAGTGGTTCGCCGTCCTGATGGCGGCGGGTGTTCCAGCACGTGGAGAGGGCGAGGGAGTTTTGCATGGAAAAAGGTAACGAAGGAGTCCGCTCCAACTTGCCCGCAAAGGCGTGGCTTGTCTACTGCCGGGCGCCACGCGTTTGGCCAAAAAGAAACCCGGCTAAGCGCGAGGCTCAACCGGGTTTCTAAAACAGAGAATGCGTTAACGCTTAGAGCGAGAAGCTGCCCCAATAGTTCAGCTTGGGCTCCTTGGCCTTCCGGCGCTTGCGTTCGCTGGGCTTCTCGTAGTTGCGGCGGGCGCGCACTTCACGCAGGGTCCCTTCGCGATCCAGCTTCTTCTTCAGCCGGCGCAGTGCCTTGTCTACGGATTCGCCTTTCTTTAAACGAACTTCACTCACTAAAAATCACCTCAATTCTGATGCTGCCGCCCTGGTGCGGTGCGGCTCCTGGGGGTTGAACCAGGGTTTGTCTAGCATACGAAAGCGGGATTTTCTGTCAACGCATTCTGTAAATAGCCTATTTTCAAGCAGTTGTGCGTAAAAAAGGGCTTAAAATGGGGGCGGAAGCGGAAAAAAATCAGCTTTCCTGGCCAAAATCGGCCTCCCAATCGACGGAAAAAGCCTCCCGGCGCTGGGTTCGCTCATCCTTAAAGTAAAGCTGACCGTATTTGGCGCCGAATTCATGGACGAGCCGCGTGGTCTTGACGTCGAAGCAGCAGTACTCGGCAATCTCGTGCATCTTGCCTTCCTTGAACCACTTAAGCGCCTCCAAGCCGTCGGCGGTTTTCCCCACGCCGAGTGTTTCCTGGGCGATGGCGTCGAGCTTGATCCGCTTACCAATGGACGCCTCCACGTCGTCGAGCAGATCGATGGTGGGTGTATCGCGGAAGTCGAAGAAGGCGTAACGCATCAGGACC
This sequence comes from uncultured bacterium, assembly GCA_963922355.1. Classification (GTDB taxonomy): domain Bacteria; phylum Verrucomicrobiota; class Verrucomicrobiia; order Methylacidiphilales; family UBA1321; genus CAWUJC01. The sequence goes on from CAWUJC010000026.1 coordinate 8,672, forward strand.
TCGTAATCGAAGTTGATCACGTTAAAGCCGACGACGTAGTCGGCGCGCTGCAGCTCGTTGATCAACGCGTCGGCTTCGTCCTCCAAGTAGATCTGGTACTCACCGCGCACAGAGCTGTACGTCACGCCCAAGCTCATGCGCATGTCGCGCTTGTTATGCCAGCCGCCGACCTCAGCCGCGCTCTTCTGCGTTTCCAGGTCGAAATAAACGTAGTTGGTTCGGCGTTTGGGCATGGCACTGAAAGAACAGCTACCATGCAAAAGGCGGCTCCCTTTGAAAAGCGAAAGTGGACCGTGCCGATAAACTTTGCCCTTTGGATTTTGGAAAGAACGAGGTACCTTCCCGCCACCATGCAGCATGCCCCTAAGTTTCTCGCCCTTTGTGAAGCGGCCCGTGGTCGGGTCCAAGAAGTTTCCGTCCAGGATGCCGTCGCCGCGATGGACGCGCAGAACGGCTACCTGATCGACGTACGCGAAGACAGCGAGTGGTTGGCGGGCCATGCCGTGGGTGCCAAGCATCTAGGTAAGGGTGTGATCGAGCGCGACATCGAGAAGCGCTTTCCCGATCCTTCCACGTCGCTCTACCTGTATTGCGGGGGCGGTTTCCGCAGCGCTTTGGCGGCTGACGCGCTCCAGCAGATGGGCTACACCAACGTGGCCTCAGTGGCAGGCGGCTGGCGTGCTTGGCTCCAAGCCAGACTGCCGACCACGACTTTGCCGGAAGAATTGCCCCGCAGCCCGTATGAGCAACTGGGCGGGCTTTACCACCTGCCCCGTTTGATCGACAAGTGCCGGCTCATCCCGGCGGGCAAGCTGACCGGCTACTTCTACCTCAACAAAGGCTTCGATAAAGCGCTGCTGGATTTCCTTTGCATCGACGGGAAGAAACTCGAGCAAGTGGCCAATGAAACCGATGACGACGAGCGCGTGTTGGGTTGGATTAAAATGACGCTCGGCCCCGGCTGGCCGACCGACCACGCCATCCACGACTTCAACGGAAAGATGGCCAAGCGCTATCCGGAGACGGCGGAGCAGCAGGCGGATTTCGAAGAGCGTTCGAAACATCTTCCGCGGACGAAGCTTCGGCCTGAGGTCTACTTTGATTTGATCGACGCCGAGGAAGGTCGCCTGGATCGGCTCAACACGATCGATTTGGCCTAGCCGGTTGACGCGGTTCCACTTTTCCTGCGTTTTTCGGGATTAAAGAGGAGGGGTGGCCCTCCTACTTGCAAGATGAGCTTTTGGTTATCCGCCCGTCGAGAGCAGCGCTATGCCCGCATCATGGAGATCGCCGGGTATATCCTGGCCCTGCCTGGGCTCGCGTTCTTCTGCGTGCTCTACTACGACCGCTCGATCTTTATCCAGAGTTGGGAGACCAGTTACCACCAACCGCCCTGGATTCTGACACAGGCACCACCGATGACGGGCTTTCTCGTTTTTGCTTTCGGGGTGGGTTTGTTGGCGTTCTACATGGCCGCGTCGCGGCTAGAACTCAACCGCTGGGCAATGGCGCTGGGTTGGTTGGTTTCGCTTCTCTTCAATGTGCTTCCTTTGCTGATGCTCGGCAGCATCCTTTACGAAGAATTGCAGATTCACCAAAACAGCGGGACGCTCTTCGTGGAGTTCATGCTCCTTTTGCCCTTCTTCATCTGGCCGCTCGTCGCGGTGTATTATTCCGTCCGCGCCTTGTGGGCGACGTTCTCGGCGCCTGGGAGCGTGCTTCCAACTAACGCCTACGTGAACGAGGGGTAGGGGACTTTCCCCATGGCTCGATTGGATGAAGAGCGAGGAGAAGGAGCTTAAGCCTGAGCTTTCCCCCTTCGCTACTTGTAGCTATAAGTGTACCCCATGGGTCGGGAAGCGCCGTTGTTTCCGGTGGCCATAGTGTTCGCCTTGGGGTGCGGCCTGGGCTTGTGGAGTGGTGTTGACGCCGCCAGGTGGACGTTATCGCTGACCCTTTGGAGTGTTTTGGGGGTCCTATTCTTGTGGTGGCGCTCGTCGAAGCCAACCTCCTTAGGCTTGATCTCCCACTTCCCGCGGCGTCGGCTGGGTTGGGCCTGGGTGTTCGTTCTCTTTCTCTGGTTGGGGGCAAGCCTGGGAGCGCTGCGAGTGCAATGGGTTGCGCCGGATGATCTCCGCCTTTTGGATGCGAGCAAGCGCGATCCCGGGACCGAATGGCGCGGCGTTATTGTCACCAATCCCGCCCAGCGCGCCAGCGGGCGGACGGATTTTTTCCTTCAGGTCCAAGCGTGGCGTCCCCTGAATCTGGAGGCGTTGTTGGACGAAGAAGCCCCGTGGTTGCCCGCTTCTGGGCGATTGTTTTTGGAGGTGAATCCAACCGGAGAGATGCGGGCTCAGGCGGCCCAAAACACCGGTCTAGGTTCGCCTGGACCTTATTTC
>CAWUJC010000027.1:0-11068 GCA_963922355.1 uncultured bacterium
GACCCGCCTTCAAAACTGGGTTGCGTCTCATACGCCAACTCGCCGCCCAGGTTCATTGTCAGCGTCGGCCAAAAGGCGGCTTCCGCCACCTTCACGTTGGCGGCGGCGGCGCGTGCCTGTTGCCACGTCACTCTCGTCGAGGGGTTGCGCCGTAGTGCTTCGTCGATTAATTGCGGGAGGGTCCAATTCCGCCCCGAAGCCGCGTTGGCCATATTCCTCAGGCGCTGGCGCTGGTCGGCCGGGACACCGGAAGGCTGGGTGGTGAAGGCGGTCGTGGGATTCGGCGCCGGGCTGATGTCCCCTTCCAGCTTCGGACGCTCGTCGGGTGCGGTTCTGCCACCCTGGTAAAAATCACGTCGCGCTTCTTCCAACGTCGGGCCCGAGGACGGCGGAATCACCAAACGCCGCTTGGTCGAACTGGTTTGGCGCGTATCCTCGCTCCCCTGGCTCGGTTGGGCTTGCACGGGGCCGAGATCCAGCCCAAAGCCGAAAAAGAAAATCGCGACGACAAGGCGAGGCAGTAAAAACCACTTAAGCCCTTCTCGAACACGCGCTTGACCCATGCTGCAACAGCTTGAAGCATCCGCCACCAAAGGCGAGCTTAAACCACGTGATCTCGAGGAAAATTCTTCCCCGGCGGTTCGACGGAAATCCCTTTTCTTTGTCCAACAAAGTGTTAGGTTTCCCCACCCATGAGTTCGCCGAATTTGAGCCCGGAAGAAGCCCATGCCCAACTGACGGCCATCCATCGCCTGATGGACCGGGCGCCGCTCTACCGTGCCCTTTCGGCCCCAACGGCACTCGTGGCAGGCCTCCTTTCGCTTTTTTCCGCCGTGTTCTGTTGGTACATGACGCAGCCCAACCTGCTGCTCAACCCCATCATGTTCGTCCTGCTTTGGTTCATGGTGCTCACGATGGTCTGGCTGCTGAACACCTATTTCCTCTGGGAAAGCTCCCGCCAGCGGCGAGAACCCTTCTTCACCCCTTCCTTCCGTCTGGCAATGGCGTCCTTTCTGCCACCTCTGATCGCGGGCGGTGTGCTGACCTTTTGGATTTTGCTGACACCCGACCTGATGGCCATCGTGCTCATTTGGCATATCTGCTATGGCTTGGCCCTACTGGGCACCCAAGCTTACGCCCCGCGCTCGTTAGTGATCCTGGGCTGGGCCTTTTTGCTGACGGGCCTTGGCTTGATCGGCATCTACTTCTGGGAGCCTTCTTACGATGCCATGCTCTTCGACCGTTTGGCCTTTGGTGCCATGGGGCTGAGCTTTGGCCTCTACCACCTCATCTACGCGATCGCCACCTGGCGTAGCACCGCCGAGCTCTTCCCCCAGGATGCCATCCGGGAAGTCCGTCGCTACGAAGCCTCTTCCGTGGGGGATGACACATGATCTCGCCGGATCAAATTGACAAGACCATCCACGAGCGCGGCCGCCTCGCGATCATGACCCTGTTGGCTTCGCGCCCGAATTGGCCATTCCAGGACCTCAAGAATGAGCTAAAGATGAGTGACGGCAACCTCATCACTCATCTTCGCACCCTGCATAAAGCGGGCTATGTGGCGATCACCAAGGAGATCAAAGCCCGCCCGCAAACCAGCTACGGTCTGACGGAAGCCGGACGGGAAGAATTCTCCAAATACCTCCATGTCTTGGAGCAAATCGTTGCGGCGGGCCGCACCACCGCTTCCGCGGCGCCCGAGCTACAATCCGCCTAAATAACTTCGGCGACATTTTTTCTGAAGCTCGACTTTGTCTAACAAAGTCAAAAGAGCATCATGCAAATTATCGTCGCTCTTCACTACGGTCAATGCTTTGGCGTCCGCGACGCCATTGCCCTCACCCACCAGCAAGCTAAACACGCCACACCGGATCGCCCACTCTACATCCTGGGCCAAATGGCGCATAACCCCAGCGTACGCCAAGAGCTGACGGCAGCCGGCGCGCGGGAAATCCCTCTGAACGACTACCGCCACCTTGCCCCGGGCAGTCGCGTGATGATCTCTGCCCACGGCATCTCCAACACAATTCACGACCAATTGCAGGCCAAGCACTTGCAGGTGATTGACGCCACCTGCCCCCTCGTCCACCGGGCTCACGCTGCCTTGGCCGACTTGGTCCGGCAAGGCTGCCAGCCGGTGATTATCGGGAAAGCTGGCCATGTGGAAGTGGAAGGATTGCGGGGAGATTATCCCCAGGCGATCGTCATTCTGTCGGAGGAAGACTTGGAAAAGCTCCCGCGTCTGGGCCGCGTGGGGATCGTCTCGCAAACCACGCAGCCTTTCGTGCGGGTTGAAGCTTTGCTAGACAAAGCAAAGAGACTCCGACCTCGTCTCCACCTCGAGTTCCGCGATACGGTTTGCCGCCCCACCAAGGAACGCCAAGCTGCCCTCTACCACCTCTTGAAGCAGTGTGATGCCATCCTGGTGGTAGGCGGTACCAACAGCAACAACTCCCGCCAGCTCGTAGATACTGCCGAGCGGCACGGGACCCCCGCCTATCTGGTGGAACATGCTGACCAAATTCAGCCGCGATGGTTTGAAGGTCTTGCCACTGTCGGCCTGACGGCCGGGACCTCGACCCCCGACCGCAGCGTTCGCGAGGTTGAGCGACGGCTCCGCCATCTCGCCGCTAGCCAGCGAAATCATCTGGCCCAAGGTTGCGCCCGTTAAAGCACCGGCATCTCCAAGCAGAACTTGCCTATGAAAATTGCCCGCTATCTCCTCATTCACCTCTGCCTGGTTGGCGCGATCTGCCTCGGCCTGGCTCAACTGACCACCTATTCACAGCTGTGGCTGACCTATCCCATCCTGGCTCCGTTGCTGCTCATCTGGCCGTCCGGGCTGGGTGACTTTCTGCTCAACGCCGGAGTCCTCGTCACGATCCTGGCAGTAGGCCTAAGCGCCTTCTACCGAACTCGGGAAATCGAGAACCTGCACGCCATGCTCGGCCTGTATTGGTCCTGGAACCTCGTCCTACTCTTCTGGCTGGTGATGGCGGAGTAGCTTGCCGAGGCAAACCAAGTTGAGGAGGCCCCTACGCGGCTAATATGAGCCCAGAGTCTACCAACTAACCCTCTTCTTTTCGCTGTACCACGTTCTGAGTCGGCACTTAAAGTGATGGGAGATGATAAGGCAACTACTCATCGCGGCCTGTTTCCTCGCCGCCCTGTTACTGGGTGCCAAGGTGTGGTTCGACTCTCTGGTGTACAACGGCTGGCCTGATTACGAACTCGCCGTAATTATCTGGCATAACTTGGGTTCGCCAGAAGACCTCATGATTCTCACCGCCTTGGCCCTGGCGCTGGGTTTCCTTGCGATTGGTCGCTACTCGTTTTTAGTCGTTCTCCTCTTGTCACACTCGCTGCTGTGGCCCTCTTTTCCGTGACGGGATGGTACCAATGGGTGCAGGACTTGTCCATTCCCAGGAATTCCATCTGGGGTAGTTTTGGCCAGACGCCTGCCGTCCGAATTTATATCCCGCTAACGATTGAGCATCGTAGTTGGGACTACCCTTACTTTCCGTACCAAGAAAGCACCCGGATGATTCTTCTCTTCCTCGTACCCGTTGGCCTTGCCTTGGGCATCGCGGAATCTATCCGCCAGAATCGAGTAGAGCGGCGCCCGGAAAGAAGCACCGCCACCTAGCCAAGCCCCAGTGGAGGGCTTACCACCGCTTTACTTACCGTGCATCTTATCGTGCTCGCCTTTTTCGTAGATGTCTTTGGCCGAGCCGACGATGAGTGGATTGGTCTTGAGGACATCTTCGCGCTTGCCGGTGTAAGGAATCTGCTGGAGGAAGTAGCGGATCGCATTGAGGCGGGCGCGCTTCTTGTCGTCGGAGCGCACGATCGTCCACGGCGCGTCGGCGGTATCGGTGTAAAAGAGCATCGACTCCTTGGCCTCGGTGTAGTCCTCCCAACGACCGAGTGATTCCACATCCATCGGGCTAAGTTTCCATTGCTTGAGCGGATCGTTGGCGCGGCCCATGAAGCGGCGGAGTTGCTCGGCCCGACTGACGGAAAACCAGAATTTAAAAAGGCGGATCCCGCTGCGGACCAGCATGCGCTCGAATTCCGGCGCTTGGCGCATGAACTCCAGGTACTCGGAGGCCGAGCAAAAGCCCATCACCTTTTCCACGCCGCCGCGGTTGTACCAGGAACGGTCAAAGAACACGATCTCGCCCTCGGTCGGCATCTGCTCGACGTAGCGCTGGAAGTACCACTGCCCGCGTTCCTTGTCGGTCGGCTTGGTCAAGGCGACAACGCGAGCGCCGCGGGGATTGAGGTTCTCGGTAAAGCGCTTGATCGTGCCGCCCTTGCCGGCAGCGTCGCGACCTTCGAAGAGCATGACAATGCGCTCGCCCTTCTCAATCGCCCAGGCCTGCATCTTCACCAGCTCAATGTGCAGAAGCTCAATCTGCTCTTCGTAGAGCTCCTTCTTCATCGTTTTCTTGTACGGATAGATGGAGCTGATGATCTGCTTCTTCTTTTTCACTCCCTTGACCTTGGCCACCAGTTCGGGCGGCAAGTCTGTCTTCACCTTCTCTTCAATCAATTTCACCATCGGGAAAGCATCGGACACACAATCTGCCACTTCGGTGGGTTCTTCCGTCTTATCGGCGACCGGAGGCGGCTCTACCTTTTTCTCGCTCTTGAGCTTGGGCTTGGAGCGGGTGGCTTTGGGCACCACGCCATTGCGTTTGGCAGCCGATTTCTTGGTCCGGGATTTCTTGGCGACGGTCTTTTTCATAGCTTTCTTAGGGTCAATGGCCGGGAAGCAGGCGGCAAACGTCACGAGCTTCGCAGGTGAGAGTATTGAGAAGCAGGTCCTAAGCCCACTTGATCAAAATTAGCACCTTTTTGCCTGATTGGCGGATCATCCGCTCTTTTTTACCAGACGACGTACGTGACATGACGACCGCTTGCTTATTCTGAGATAGTTTCTACGCTACCTGCTTCCTCATGAGTGAGACTGACACCTCCCACCGCTTTGGCTTCGACACCCGCATGGTGCACGCGGGCCACGTGCCGGACGCCGTCACCGGTGCGCGGGCCGTGCCGATCTACCAAAGCACGTCCTTTGTCTTTGATGACGCCGAGCACGCCTCCGACCTCTTTGAGCTGAAGCAGTACGGCAACATCTACACCCGCCTGAGCAACCCCACCACCTCGGTGCTGGAAGAGCGCGTCGCTTCGTTGGAAGGGGCAACCGGTGCGGTCGCGGCGGCCAGCGGCATGGCCGCGCAATTCGCCGCCCTCCTCACTATCCTGGAACCGGGCGACGAGGTCGTCTCTTCTCGTCATCTTTATGGCGGCAGCTACGCCCAGCTTTCCCACACGCTGCAAAAGCTTTCGGTCCAGGTTACCTTCGTGGAGCCCGGCGATTTCGCGGCCTGGGAAGCGGCCATTACCCCCAAGACCAAGCTGCTCTTTGGTGAGACGATCGGCAACCCGCGCGGCTCGATCCTCGATATTGCCAAGCTGGCCGAGCTGGCCGACAGCAAGGGTATCCCGCTAATGGTCGACAACACCTTTGCCACACCTTATCTCTGCCGCCCCATTGAACACGGCGCGACCCTAGTCGTGCACTCCGCCACCAAATTCATGGGCGGCCACGGAACGAGCATCGCCGGGGTGCTGTGCGATTCCGGCAACTTCGACTTCAGCAAATACAAGAGCGTGGCGGCCCCCTCGCCGCTTTACCACGGCCTACGCTTTGCCGATACCTTCGGCCATTACGGCTTCCTCATGAAGGTCCGCGCCGAGACGATTCGCGACGCCGGGGCCTGCCTCTCGCCAACCAATGCCTTCCTCATCCTCCAAGGCATCGAGACCCTATCCCTCCGCATGGAACGCCACGTCGCCAACGCGCAAGCTTTGGCCGAGTTCCTGGCCGGGCACGAGCAAGTCGGCTGGGTGGCCTATGCCGGTTTGCCCGACCATCCCGACCACGCCCTGGCGCAGAAGTACTGCCCGGGCGGACCAGGAGCCGTCTTCTCCTTCGGCCTGAAACCGAAGAGCGGCGACGTTCGTGAAGCCGGGAAGACCTTTATCGAAAACTTGCAGCTCTTTTCTCATCTCGCCAACGTGGGCGACGCGCGGAGCCTGATCATCCATCCGGCCACGACCACACACGCGCAGCTCAGCGACGAAGAACTGGACGCCAGCGGCATCGGCGCGGACATGATCCGCCTCTCCGTCGGCCTCGAAAACAAGGAGGACTTGCTATGGGACCTGGAGAAGGCCTTGCATGCGATATCTCGCTAAATACCAAGCTAACCCTGGAAGAACGCCAAGCCTACCAGGATCCGCTCCTCATCCGCCGACTACTTAAAGAGGCGAAGACGGTCGCGATCGTGGGACTTTCCAGTAACGCGCAGAAGGCGAGCTACTTTGTCGCCAACTACCTCCAGCACGAAGGTTATCGCATCATCCCGATCAACCCGCGGGCCGAGGGCGAAATCCTGGGCGAACCGGTTTATCCCAACCTGCTGGAAGCCGCCGAAGCCCTTTCCGAGCAAGGCGTCACGCTCGACGTGGTGGAAATCTTCCGTCCGCCGAAGGAAGTGCCCGCGATTGTGGATCAAGCCATTGAAGCTGGAGCCAAAGCCGTCTGGATGCAGTTGCGTTTGGTCGATCTACCCGCTGCCGCCAAAGCCAAGGCGGCCGGGCTCGACGTAGTGGCCGACAAATGCCTGAAGATCGAGCATGGTCGGTACAGCGGCACTCTTTCCTGGGGTGGGATGAACTCCGAAATCATCTCGGCCCGCAAAGCCCCCTGCCCCCGCCGCTAGCGGTGTAACGCCGGCCTCCTTTCGAACCCGCCTTAGTCTCGTAACTCTTCGTCCTTCTCAGGAGGCGACTGCTCTGGCTGTCTCCCGGGTGCATCCTTGAGATGCGCCATCACCACCGGAACGCTGCCCACGCTCACAAAACGGGCAATCAAGGTGGCCAAGAAAAGCACGCCCACGACTGACTCCACCACGGCCAAAGAACGCGCGAGCGAGGACATCGGCGTAATGTCGCCATAACCAAGTGTGGTCAGAGTGGCAAAGCTGAAAAAGAGCAAGTCTCCCGCTCTCGGTACTTGATGATCAAAGCGCTCCGGATCCAGGTAAAAGGCTTGCGAATCGTACGTGACTTCCGCCACGTAAAATGAGGTCCACAACGTGCCGATAAAAAGATAAATGGCGACCGCCCCCAGAATCTCATTGGTGCCGATCTGGGTCTTGGCGGCGAGGTCGCGGCCAATAATCAACAGAACGCGAATGGTGGCAGAGATCCAAAAACTCACCGTCAAAATAAACCAGGCAGAAACACGGGGAATAATTTCCAACTGATGCATGTGGTCCATGAACAAGGCCGACAGAGTTAACACCGCGACAATAAACATGTGTCCGGCACTGCCTCGGGCTGCCCACACTGACACGAGCAACGCCATGGCATAGAGATAGAGTGCCGAGACGCTCTCCACTACATTCACGGAGTTTGCCGTCACGGGCAGCACGCCGATCGTGGCAATGACCAAAAGGACGACGTAGAGATAACGGTGCTTCCAAAACGGGGTTTGTCCCGGTAGACGGGGCACTTGCTGGAGGCCAATCGCCCGATTGATCTCGACGAACGTGCTTTCTGGTGGTGGCTCGTCTTTGCCCATGGCTATCCCTTCAACAAGGTGACGGCTTCGCGATACTTGGCCAAGGTCTTGGCTACAATCTCGTCTGGCAACCGAGGCGCCGGCGGCGTTTTATCCCAGTCCAAGCCATCGAGATAATCGCGAACAAACTGCTTGTCGAAGCTGGGTTGGCCATGCCCGGGTTCGTACTGATCCGCCGGCCAAAAGCGCGAACTGTCCGGCGTTAGCACCTCATCGGCGAGAATTACATTCCCTTCCGCATCACGACCAAACTCAAACTTCGTGTCGGCGATAATGATGCCACGTTCGCGCGCGTAGTCGCGGGCAAATTCGTAGAGCGAAATCGTCAGCGCCTTGAGCAGAACATACAAATCGCGCCCCACCAATTCTTCTGCTTCGTCGGGGTTCAGATTCACGTCATGCCCTTCCGTCGCTTTCGTCGCGGGAGTGAAGAGCGTCTCTGGCAACTTGTCGGATTCCTGCAACCCTGCTGGCACTTGAATCCCGCCCACCGTGCCCAACTCGCGGTATTCCCGCCAGCCGGAGCCGGAGAGATAGCCCCGTGCGACACACTCCATAGGAATAATCTCAAGCTTGCGCGCGCGCGTCACCCGGCCCTGCCACTCGGGTAAATCGACTTCCGGCGGCAGATCAAAAGAAACGACGTGGTTCTCCACCAGCTGGCCGGTCTGCTCGAACCAAAACTGGCTTAACTCGGTAAGCAACTGGCCCTTCCCGGTCAGCTCCGGTTCCAGGATGCAGTCGTAGGCCGAAATGCGGTCGCTGGCGACTAACCAGATTTCGTCGCGCCACGTGTAGAGATCGCGCACCTTGCCGCTAGCGATGTGTGTCAGGCCCAGGGCCGCAAGTTGTGAGTTGTCCATTTCCGAGATCATGCAAGGATTGATGCGCTGACGCAAAGCAAACGTCTTAGAAGCTACTTTTCCTCCTGATGTCTGCCGACTTTCCCCGTATCGAAGCCCGCGCGAAGTTCTTCTTCCAGGGTGAGCACAAATTCCACGTGCAGGGGGTGACCTATGGGCCGTTCCGCCCGGCAGAAGAAGACGGCCCTCCCTACCCGTCGCCCGAGCGCGTCCGTCAGGACCTCCAGCTCATGCAAGAGCTTGGCATCAACCTGCTCCGCGTCTACGCCACGCCGCCCACATGGTTCTGCGACCTTTGCGCCGAGTTCAAAATTCGGATCAGCGTCACCATTCCCTGGCATAAACGCGTCCTCTTTTTGGACGACGCCGACGTCCTCAGCGCCACCTACCAGCAAGTGCGCGAAGCCGTCCGGGCCAATGCCGGTCACCCCGCCATCTTCGGCTACTTCGTGGATAACGAGATGCCGGCTGACCTCGTCCGCTGGTATGGCCCGCGACGCATCGAGCGCTACTTCGACCATCTCGCCCAATTAGTCAAAGAGGAAGACCCCGAGGCGCTGGTCTCCTACGCCAACTTCCCCTGCACGGAATACCTCCACCCGCTCAGCTTCGATTTCTACAGCTACAACGTCTACCTCCACGACCCTAACAAGCTCTCGGCCTACCTCTCCCGCCTGCAAAACTTGGCTGGAAACAAGCCGGTCATCCTGAGCGAATTCGGGATGGATACGATCCGCCATACTGAGCAGGAACAGGCCGACTTACTGCGCGACCAAGCCGAGATTGTCTTCAGCCACGGGCTGGCCGGTAGCATCCTCTTTTCCTGGACCGACGAATGGTACACCGACGGTGTCGATATTGAGGACTGGGCCTTTGGCCTCGTGACTAAGGACCGGAAACCCAAAACGAGCTACCACGCGCTCAAGCCAGTCTTGGCGCAACCGGACCGCCCCCTGGCCGAGCGCTTTCCTCTCCCGAACGAACGCCATTGGCCTAAGGTTTCCGTGGTGGTCTGTTCCTACAATGGAGCCCCCACGCTGGATGACTGCCTGCTCTCGCTCAGCCGCCTGGATTACCCGGACTACGAAGTCATCCTGGTCGACGACGGCTCGACGGACAACACCCAGGAGATCGCCGCCCGCTTCCCGCAAGTCCGCAACATCCACCAAGAGAACCAAGGCTTAAGCGTGGCGCGAAATGTTGGCATCGCCGCAGCTACCGGTGAGATCGTTGCCTTTACCGACTCCGATTGCATGGCGGACGCCGACTGGCTCTCCTACCTCGTCCGCATGCTGACTTCAGGCAACTATGCAGCCGTGGGCGGGCCCAACATTTCGCCCCCGGCCACTAACTGGGTCCAGGCGGTGGTGGAAGCGGCGCCCGGCTCCCCCAGCCATATCTTGCTCACAGATACGACGGCCGAACACGTGCCAGGTTGCAACATGGCCTTCTACAAATGGGCGCTGGCGGAAATCGATGGCTTTGATCCCGAGTACCGCAAAGCCGGCGACGATGTGGACGTCTGCTGGCGCTTGCTGCAAAACGGCCACCAAATTGGCTTTAGCCCGGCGGCCGTAGTTTGGCATTACCGGCGCTTTACCGTGGGCGCTTACTTCCGCCAGCAAACTGGTTACGGTGAGGCGGAAAGCCTGCTGCGCTTCAAACACCTCCAATACTTTGGCCCCACGGGCTCGGCCATGTGGAAGGGCCGTGTCTACGAACAAGCAACGCAAATCCCCCTCCTCTCCCGCCCCGTGATCTACCATGGCATTTTCGGCACCGGGCTCTTCCAGACGCTATATCCGCGCCCTTCGTCGCCGTGGGCGGGTCTCTTGAGTAGCTTGGAATGGCTGGGGCTCTCTCTCTTCGTGCTGGCGCTTTCCATCCCGGTGGAAGAACTGCGACTGCTGCCCATAGTCATGCTGGGGCTGACGCTCTTGGTCGGTCTTGGCTATGTCGCTCGCGCGCATCTGGAAACGCGCTACGACACCTTGGTCACCCGTCTGCTGCTCCTTTACCTGGCCATCGCCCAACCCTGGCGACGCGGCTTAGCCCGTTATCTGACTTGGATGCGAGGCCGCCGCATCCCCGCCTACCCCCATCGCCCACCGGCCGAGCAACCAACCGAGCGCCCCGGCTTCATGGGCTCCGGCCATCTGGCGTACTGGAGCGAGGAAGGGGTGGAACGCACCGCGCTGCTGGACGCCATCCGCGAGGAACTCGACGAAGAAGGCTGGCGTTTTGCCGTTGATACCGGCTGGAAGAACTGGGACCTCCACGTCTTCGGCAGCCGCTGGTGGAGCCTCCGCTTGCACACTATTAGCGAAATCTATCCGCAAAACCGGCGCCTGACTCGCGTAGGCAACCACCTGCACGTCAGCTCGCTTTCTTGGCTGCTCCTTATCGTGCTTGCGATCATCCTCGCCGCTGTGGTTCCACTCTATCCCACGATTGCCGCGGGTCTCATCGGTGCGGCGGGACTCATCGGTATTTTTTGGCTCATCCGCGGGTTGATGATGCGCCATCGCTTAGCCGTCTCGATCGC
>CAWUJC010000028.1:0-11029 GCA_963922355.1 uncultured bacterium
CTTGGCAGGCCTTGCTGGCGGCCGCGTGGTCCGTCTCGCTCACCTGGGCTGACCAAACGGTGCTGGCCCTCGCCGTCTGGATGATTTATGTCGGTGATCGCTGGATGGACGCTCGGCGCGGTAAAAGGGACACCTTGCGTCATCGCTTTTATGCCCGGCATCAAACGGCCTTTCTGGTCGCCATGCTGGTGGTCGCGCCGATGGGCGGGTACGTGGCTCTGGTCCACCTCTCGCCCACCGTACAGATGCTCGGTTGGGGGCTTTCCGGCGGTGTCTTCCTCTACTTGCTGGCGGTTCACTTTGGCCCTTCCTGGTTGAGTTACTTCAAGCCTTTGGTGGTCGCTTTCATATTTACCCTCGGCTGCGCCTTGGTTCCTTTTGCCGGCTTTTATGCGTTCTACATTTTTACCTGTGTGGAGTTATTGACGCTCAAAGGGCTGGCTTGGGTCAACACCCTCCTGGTGGCGAATTGGGAGCGAGGGCGCATCGGCGCGGTCTACAACCAGCGAATCATCCTGGCCGGTTGGTTGGGCATTTTCGCCATTTGGATCATCGGCTTGAGCCTGATTTGGAGCGGGTTGCAAACCGAGCATGAGCGAGTGTCTCGCCTGCCGCTCGGCCTGCTTGGCATGGTGACCATTGGCCTGCTCGGTATCGTGCTGCTCCTGCCCACGCGTTACACCGCCGAGGCGCGAACCATGCTCGCCGACCTCATGCTCTTCCTTCCTGCGATGGGCATCCTGCTTTACTGGCAGTTGGTTTAGGGTGGTATGCAAGGGAGTCTGTTCTTCTGACGCTCAGCGTGCCACTTTTCATACATGGCGGTTGAGCAAGCAGATATGACCAAGAGCAAAAGTGAGAGTATCTTGGTTTGGCAGTGGATTCCGCTGCTTCACTTGGATGTGCCTCTGGTGGCCGTGGCCTGGCAGGGTTTCATTGGCGCTTATTGGGAGGTGCCCCTTAGCTGGGCAGATCGCCTGGTGCTGGCGCTGGTGGTGTGGTTGCTCTTGACCACGAAGTCCTGGTTGGATGCCGTTCGAGGAGAATCTGAGCTGCTGCACCATCGCTTTTATCAGCGACACCTGACCGGTATTCGGTGGCTATTGGTTGTTGTTAGCTTGTTATCAGGCATCCTAGCTCTGTTTTTTTTGAGCGGGTGGGTCCTTGTCTTTGGAGGTGTTCTCCTGGGCGTGATTGGCGTTTTCTTTTACTCGTTGCAAGACGCGTCAACCGATGGGGGAGAACTCAAGCCATTGATTGGAGGAATACTCTTTAGCCTAGGTTGCATGGTGGTGCCGTTTGCCAAGGCCGACAGCTTTACCCTTTGGCTGTTGTTTCTTTTGATCGCCTTGGCCTACACCGCCTTCGTCTGTTTTTTCCTTGGCGAGTGGTGGCAAGAGAGAGAGCGGCATCCTTTGGAGTCGTTGAAAGAAGAACAGCGACCTGCCTTTTGGGGTTTGTTCTATGTCGGCCTTTACGGCCTATTTGGGATTCAAAGTATCGGGAATTTGCTCTACCAGATGTTGGCAGAGTATAGCGACATCCCTTTGGTAGAGCTTTTAATCTTTGGCTTTCTGAGTATGGCTTTGTGGGTTCCCATCATCACGGTGTATTTACTCTGCGCTTGTTGTAGTTTTCAGGATTTGAAGCAACCACCTCTTGCCATGCGCTTGAGGCTCAACTTCATTGTATTTTTGCCTGCCGCGATCGGTTGGCTGTTGGTGGGCTACAGTCCACCGTCGCCGTTCGGCTACTAAGTAGCTGGCTTCAGATCGCAGCTCAGTCCGGGCTCCTGCGGCGTACGGTAGACGCCGCTTTCGACGATGGCCGGGTGGACAAAGTAGTCGCGCAGATGAGGGATGTACTCGAGAAAGAGGGCGTCGTGCCCGATGGCGATGTGGTTCACCAAGACGAGGTGCTGGTGGATTTGTCCCATGTCGCCGACGTGCGGGACGACCGGCACCCCGAGCTTTTTGGCCAGCAGCGAAACGGTCAGGAACTCGTCCACCCCGGCGACGCGCGTGGCGTCCACCTGGCAGATTTGCATCCCACCGGCTTGGAGGAAGTTCTTGAAGAGGACGCGGTGCGAGATGTGTTCTCCGCAAGCGATGTGGGTAGGCGCGAGAGCACGAGCCAGGGTTTGGTGAGCCAGCACGTCGTCCGGATGGGTGGGTTCCTCGATCCAGAACGGGTCGAGAACATCGATTAACTCCAAACCAATTCGCAGGGCTTGGGGGAGCGTCCATTGCTGATTGGCATCGACCATCAACGTGGCCTCCGGGCCGGCGGCTTCGCGGAGAAGAGCGGCCCGGCGCAGATCGCGTTCCGCTTCTTTGGAGCCAACCTTGAGCTTCATCGCGGTGAAGCCCGCGGCAACCGCTTTCTTGGTGTTTTCGCGGACCTTGTCGTCGCTGTAATTGAACCAGCCGACCGAGGTGTCGTACCCCGGGTAACCTTGTTCCAGAATGCCGAGGCGCGCTTCGCGCATCGGTACTTGCTCCTTCAGCATGGCAATGGCTTGCTCGCGGGTGAGCACATCTTCGAGGTAGCTCAGATCCAAGAGCGCGACAAATTGCTCGGGCGTGAGATCGAGCAGAAGCTTCCAAACCGGGACGCCGCGCGACTTGGCCCAGAGGTCAAAGACCGCGTTACTGATCGAGGCCAGCGCGAGCCCGACGACGCCTTTGTGCGGCCCCAGCCAGCGGAGCTGGGAATGGTTGCTCAAGCGCCGGGAGGTCTCCCCCCACTGGGCCATCAGTTCCTCCATCTCCTGGCCCACCAATTCTGCACCCATCATCTCGATGGCCTGGCAGATCAGCTCGTTGCCTTGTCCCATGTGCAGGGTGATGCCAACCCCGGTGTGGGTGCCGTCGGTGCCGAGTTCGGTGACGGCGTAGGCGTACTCCGGGTTGACGTGAACGGCGTCGGAGCCCGCCCCTTCCTTGAGGACGAAGCGGCGGTCGATGCCCTGAAGGCTCGTGATGACGGTGCTCACGTTTACTCCTCGTCCTTGACCAGCGGTTGCTTGTAGCCGATTTCCGCGCCGCCACTGACGTGCATGATGTGGCCGGTGACGAAGCGTGACTTATCGGATAGGAGGAAGACCGAGGCGTCGGCAATGACGTCGCCCTCTGGGCAGTAGCCCAAGGCATGGATGCCGTCGAGATAGTCTTCCATCACCTTTGGGTTGGGTTGTTCTTTAACCCATTGGCGGAGCATGGGGGTCCAGGTTCCAGCTGGGCAGACGGCATTCACGCGGACGTGGCGCGGGGCGTAATCCAGTGCCATGGATTTGGTCAGGGTATTCATCGCGCCTTTGGTCGCAGTGTAGGCCGCATGGATTTCTTGGCCGATGACGCCAACCAGGCTGGAGGTGTTGAGAATACAACCTTTGGATTCGGTCAGGGCCTCAAGCCCGTACTTTGTCGTCCAGTAGACGCTCTTTAGATTGATGTTAAAGAGAGCGTCCCACTCGTCCTCGGTTGTTTCATGCACCGGCTTGGAGGGCGAGGCAATGCCGGCGTTGTTGTGGATGGCATCGAGCTTACCGTAGGTCTGCAGAGTGAAGTCGATCGCCGCTTTGACGTCGGCCTCGAGAGAGACGTCGCCACGTAGACCGTGGTGATCGCCGGGGAGTTCGGCGGCGGCTTCTTTCGCTTTATCGCCGTTGCGAGCACAGAGAACCACTTTGGCGCCTTCGGCCGCGTAAGCCTTGGCGCAGTCCAGGCCGATGCCGGTGGAACCACCGGTGAGGAAGATAACTTTGTCTTGGAGGAGCATAGGGGAGGGGGGAGTTGGGGTTAGGAGGTTAAGGAAGGGAGAGAAAACGTTGCTTGGAGTCGGCCAAGTGGCGACGCATGGCCGTGGCGGCTTCACGACTGCGCCCGGCTTGCAGGTGGGCGACAAGCTGCCGGTGCTCGCGCAAGGTTTGGCGCATGTGCTGGGGCGAGCGGTAACTAGCCAGACCGTAGCGGTCGCCCATCGGCTTGAGGCAGGAAAGAATGAGGCGATAGAAGCGGTTGCCAGATTCCTCCGCAATGCGCACGTGCATGGAGAGGTCGGCGTGGATGAAGCGCTCCAGGTCATCCAAGCTATCTTCCATCTCCGCTAGCAGGGCTTTGAGATCGGCGATGAGCTTGGAACCTGCCTCTTGTGCACTTTTCGCCGCAGCGCGAGCGCATTCCGGTTCGATCTGGAGGCGGAGATCAAGGAGTTCAACAAAGACGGCGGGGTCATGCTCGCCCAAACGGGCAAAGAGGGAGAGGTCGCGCTCGAGCAGATTTTCGTTCAACGGGCGAAGAAACATGCCCCGGCCCGCGACGGATTCGATCAGCCCGCGGCTCTTCAAGTGTTGCAGCGCTTCGCGCAAGGCCGTCCGGCTGACGCCCAGGCGCTCGCAGAGCTGCGCTTCGGTGGGGAGACGCTCGTCCAGGCCAAAGCGACCGTCCAGAATGGCCGCTTCGATCGCGTCCACCACTTGGGTGCTGAGCTTTTGTTTGGGCTTAAGGCGGGGAAGAGCGGGTGCCATATTTATCATTTATAATACAAATTGAGGTTTTGGCAAGTCGTCGATGCTGGGGCGGTGTTTCTGGAGGAGCTAAGAGGCGCGGGGGACTTCCTGACGCCTCGGGATGGACGTTGCAGCTCCAGGACGGGTGACGGAGAGACTGGCGGCCTGAACGGCGAGTTCCAGCGCGGAGGCAAGAGGAGCCCCTTCGCTTCGCGCCACGGCAAAATAGCCAATGAAGGTGTCGCCGGCTCCCGTCGTGTCGATGGGCGAGACAACGGGTGCAGTTACGGTCACTTCCGTTTCTTGGCCAACGTAGCGGCAGCCGTGTTCGCCCAGGGTGAGGATGATTTCCGTCTCCGGGTAGAGCTGGCGCAATCGCGTGGTGATGGCTTCCGGCTCGGTTTCCCCGGTCAGCGCTTCGCCTTCGGTTTCGTTGACGATCAGCGTATCGAGAAGCTCCAGCGGATAGGACTTCACGTCGTCGGTGTAAGCGGCGGCGTTGTAAAGCACGGCCAGGCCACGCTCCTGGGCGTAACGCATCGCTTCGGGCACGCCGGAGGAATCGTTTTGGAGTAGGAAGAGGTCGCCGGGTTGCGCGCCATCCAAGAAGCCGGGAATGTGCTCGCCAGTGATGGTGCCGTTGGCGCCGGGGTGGACGATAATGCTGTTTTCCCCGGCCGGGTTCACTTGGATGATCGCGCGTCCGGTGGGGCTTTCCGTCAGACTCACGCGACTGGTGTCGATGCCTTCGTGGTCAGCCAGTTCACGCAGCCACTGGCCGTCTTCGCCGATCAACCCCCCGAGGTGGACGTCACCCCCGGCCCGCGCGGCGGCAATGGCTTGGTTCAGCCCGCGTCCGCCGGGGAAGACCTCGTAGCCGGTGGTTTTGACGCTCTCCCCCGCGTGGCTGAAGTGCGGGACGTGGTAGACGTCATCGATGTTGAGCGAGCCAAGGACAAAGATCTGCATGACGGCGGAAACCTATTCGACCTGGGGCATGCGCTTACCAGTAAAGAAACGCGGCGCGTGCTTGCTGTAGTTGTAGGCGATTTGGAAGGCCGTCTTGGAGTCGTAGGGGCGAGTCACAATTTGCATGCCGATGGGCATGTTCTGTTTGCTCAGCCCGGCGGGGACGCTGATCACTGGCATCCAATTGAGGATGTTAAACGGCACCGTGTAATGGGAGCCGACGAATTTATTGTATTGGATGCCACCGTCCTTCACCGTGTCTTTGGAGACGTCATGCTCGGCCGGGATATGTGTGGTCGGCATGGTGGGGCAAAGCAGCGCGTCGTAGCCTTTTATAAAGACGGCGTCGGCGATTTTTTTGTACATCGCCTTGGTCAGGTTTTCGGCTTCGAGGAGCTGCTTGTTGCCGAATTCGCCACCCGTCGTTTTCTGCACAAAGTAGGCACCGTAAGGCGTCATTTTGTCGGTGTGTTCAGCATATTGGGTGAAGAGGCCACCCATGGAGCCACTCAGTGCGGCTTTGCTGAAAGAGTTGGCCATGTCATCGGCCGGGACGCCGAGGTTCAGCTTCACGGTCTCGACTTTCGCGCCGGCTTTGCGCAGAACCTTGATCGCGTTCTGCATGGCTTTTTCTACTTCCGGCGTGGGCTTGGAGACGCCCATCCCCCCGACGTAGGCGATCTTCATGCCTTTGATCGAGTCATACTGGCTGGGGAGATAATCGCTTGGGAGAACCATGACGGAGTCTTCATCCGGCCCGGTGATGATGTTCTGAAACAGGACGAGGTCTTCGTAGGTGCGGGCCAGCGGCCCCGAGCTCGAGAAATGCGCCAGCGGGATGTCGCTGTGGATTTGACCAAAGGCGACTTTGTAACCGTAAAGGCCGTTGACCGCTGCGGGGATGCGGATCGAGCCGCCCATGTCCGAGCCGGTCGCCAGCGTCGTAAAGCCCGCCGCCAAGGCGGCGCCTGATCCGCCGGAAGAGCCACCCGGCGTGTACTTGAGGTTCCAGGGATTACGGGTTGTGCCCCAGGCTTTGGTGTTGGTGGTGAAGTTGAGGTAAAGCTCCGGCACCGTGGTCTGCATGGAGAAGATCGCGCCGGCGGCCTTGAGTTTCTTGGCCATCACATCGGCCTCCTTCTTCGGCGGGTCGTCCTTGTGGACCAGCGAACCCATCGTCACCTTCATGCCTTTATCATGGTGCTCGTCCTTAAGGGCAACCGTGATGCCTTCCAGCGGGCGGTAGGTGCCATCCTGATAGCGCTTCTCCGCTTCCTTGGCCTGTTTTCGTGCGGCTTCAAAATGGGTGTACGTCGTCGCGTTGATCTTCTCGTTATACTGTTCGAACTGCTTAATCTGCGCCTCTAAGACTTCAACGGGCGAGAGCAAGCCTTGCTTGAAAAGCGGCAGCTGGACCGAGGCCGGCAGGTAGGCCAGTTCCTCTTGGGTGAATTCAGCGGCGTGGGTGGGGGTGATCTGAGCAGTAAAGAAGCCGGCAAGCAGAAGAGAGAAAGTAAGGCGTCGAAGGCGAAACATCATTCCTTAATCTAGGAGCGACACGCGAGCTTGCAACCTGCTTCCTCCGTGGCGCGACTACTGCTGCCGACGGCGAAGGAGCCAGGCGAAGCCAGCAGCTAGGAGGAGGCTTCCGGTGGCGGGCTCAGGAATGGCGGTGAAGCCGATGAAGCCGTTGCCGTCGCCGTCGTCGAGCAGGAAGGTGATGTCGTACTGGAGGAAGGGTTCGAGGCCAGCGTTGAGAGACGGGTCGGAGTCGGAGCTGACGTCCACCTCGGTTGTGCCTGTAAAGGTGGAAACAAAGGAAAAGCCCCAATCGCTACTCGGGCCATCGCTCCCGTCGGCCAATAAACCAATCGTGTTGTTGGGGTCCACATGAGCAGAGGATATTTGCTGGAAAGAGCTGGGAATGTCGATGGTGGTCCCGTCCTCTCGGATGAGGAATTCTTGAGCGCCAGTATCCAGACGGGTCTCAACTTCGCCCGCCGAGGTGTACGTGTCGTTTCCGTCTTCGCTGGTCAAGGTCAGCGTCGTGTTGAGCTGATTGTTCAGGTGGGTTGGCGTGCCGTCTGGGTATTGCTGCGGCAAGGACGGGTCGGCGGGATTCATCGCAACTTTGGAGGGCGTCGCGTTCCAGGCATCTGCGCTCACCCCAATCGTGAGGGTGGCGTCCGTTTCACTTCGGATCCGTACGGTGAAGCCCGGCATGAGGCCCGGGGCGAGTGTTTGCTGGCCCATTAAACTAAAGAGATTAAAGGTCGGCGTGGTCCCGTTGGTGGAACCGTTGGAATTGTTGAAGATATCACCCGCCGGTCCAGCGCCCATGATGCCCGCGTAGCCCGCCCCGGTGTTGATCCCTGGGCCGGTGTTCATGCCGCCCACCTCGTGCGACTTGCCGAAATTCATATTCACCGCTGACCCGTAGGTGTTGCCGCCGGCATCCATCATTTGGACGTCTCCGCTGTAGGAATCGAAGACAAAATCTCCAAGACCATAATCAATCTGTCCCGTCTGGTTTTGATTAGTGGCCGTGCCAGAATCGGTACCGCTGTTCAAAATCAAGGGTTGGCTGCCGGTATCGAAGAGGAAGATTTGCTGGCTGCTTCCCCCCACGCCGAGGTAGATGCCGACGCGTCGTTCAGAGGCATCGTAATAAAGCGGAACCTCAAGCTGGGCCTGGACGCAAGGCGCAGCCATGAGATAACCGAGCAGGGCAAAAGAAAAGGTAAGCCTCTTCATGGAGACTTACCTTATCAAGGAAGTTTGGAACGGGACAAGCCCCTCTCTAGCTGTCACCCAAACGTTACATCGGCATTTGCGAGCGCTGTTGGCAGGACGTCGCGTTGTCGGGCGGCATCACTTGGCGGATGCGTTCCAGCAGGGCTTGGTAAAAGGCAAAAGCAGGGTCGGCTGGATCGCGGGAAAGCTCGGTTTCCGCGATGCTTTGGATGATGCGGGTTTCCGCCTTGGCGCGTTCTTGGGCGGCTCGTTCGCGGTAGCCCTCGTTCGAGATGCCGGCTTTCTCGGCCAGGAGCGGGAGCCAGCGATGGGCGTATTGGACGTGGGTCGTCTCGTCGATGATGTCGAAGAGCATCATCTCGGCGCTTTCCATGTCCTTACCTTCCTGGAAGTCCTTGTAGGCCTCGTTCTTGACGATGAAGTGGCCGTTCTCGGCCACCATGCCGATGAAGAAAATGGCCTCGTAGAGATCCTTGGGCGACATCGGCTCCATCATGATGTCCATCAGGCGTGGGTCGAAGTCGCGTCCTTCCGCCCCCATTTCCTGGAGGGCTTCGAGCAGCTCATCTTGGTTGTAGGCCGTGAAGCCGACTTCTTCCAGGCTGATGCCGAAGTCCAGCATGCGGGAGTATCCGCTCTGGCCATGGCGAGATTCGTCCCAGAGGTGGCGAGAAATGTCGGAGTGCCATTCCCACGGCATGTCGGCGCCGTAGTAAAGCCAGGCGAGCTGGTTATCTGGCAGGTTCATTTCGCGCATGTAGGCCACGGCCCAGAAGAGGCGGCGAGCTTCCAGATTGGTGCTGAAGTCGGCCGTGACGTAAGGCATATAATCATGCTCAGGTTTAACCGGTGCGTTGCGGTTGCTGAACTTGGGCAGGCGGAAGTCGGTGTTCACGCCGACTGGCTGGGCTTCAGCACCGTCAACCGGAAGAGAGACATGGAGGGAGCCCAGGTCCATGATCAAGTCGAGGATGCGCTGTTTGTAGGTGGCATCGGTGGTGTGCTTGTTGCGGCGGCGGTAGTCGCGGTACCAGAGCCATTGGCTGGCTTTGATCTGGTTGATCTCATGGAGCATGGAGATGGTCGGCGCGTCGTGGACCGGGTGGGCGTTTTCCGCGTAGTCGACGTACGCGGTGACCAGCGCCTTGCCGAGCAAAAGGTGAATGCCGTCGAGAGCGTCGTCGAGGCCCGGGGCTAGGAGAACAGCATTAACCAGTTCTTCCCAGCGAGAGGAGACCGGGGCGTCGGGTTTGCCGCCGGGGAACTCATCGATCCGGACACGGAGGCGGCGGACGATCTCGCTTTGCTCCCAAACGTGACGATGCAGGGCGGACTTGTCGTCCCATTCGGCCAAGTGGCGACCCCAGGCGCAGAGCAAGCGGTGGACGCTTTTTTCCAGATACTGCCAATCGGTGAGCAGATCAACCGTCTTGGGCTTGGTCTTGGTGTACGCATCCACCACCGTGCGCGGGGCGGAAGTCGAGGGGGTAGGAGCAAGGGGAGCAGAAGTAATCATGGTTTCTCATCGTAACGCTTGCCATCGTTCCTGTCTTTGTCGCAAGATGGCAAAAATATGTCGAAAAATGACTATGGAGCTTACGGGGGAGCCATCACGGGAAGCGGAATTGAGCTGCCTGCCGCGCCGCCCGTGGAGTTAATTCCCCTGGAATGCGGCTACTTTCCTGCGGTGCTTGGCTGGCATTACCCTAATGTCTACAGTCCGTTTTGGCGTTTGTACCATAATGGGAAGGCAGGGGCGACCGTGACCAGCGAGAACGGTGTGGTGGAACTGACTCCTGATGTCTTGGTGCTGACCCCGCCCCTGGTGTGGATCGACTGCGACGGACCGGACGGAATCCCGCACTTTTGGATCCACTTCTCGGCCGAGCCGGTTTGGTCCGGGCCGGCAGGACCGCTGCCCGTTGCGCTTTCTTCTGCCTCGCGCCAGCTTTTGAGTTGGGCGGTGGAACATTACCAGGAAAGCGAAGCTACTTCGCTGCGGGCGGTTAATGCCTGCCTGCTGCAGTTGCTGTGGGGGACGGTACCGGAACTCAATCGGAGGCAGGACCCGCAACTCGAACGGGTTTTGCAATACCTCCACCTGCACTTGGCAGAGCCGCTTCCCAACCGGGTTCTGGCCCAAGTCGCAGGGCGCAGTGTGGAAGGCTTTATCCGTTGGTTTCGGCGCGAGACCGGCTCCACGCCGCGAGACTTCCTGATTCGGCGCCGGGTACGCGAGGCGGCGCGGCTGCTGCGTTATTCCACGGAAAGTCTGGAGGCAATCGCCGAGGCCGTGGGGTTCCCGAACCGGCATTACTTTACCCGGGTCTTCAGCCAACAGAACGGGGTCTCACCCGCCAAATTCCGGCGGGAAGCCCAGCGCTAGGTTGCCGGGGAGGAACGGCGGGGCCGAGGTTTGGTCCGACCCGAGGAACGTCCGGCCGTCACAAAAAAGGCGACGTGCTTGTAGGCGAGCGAGCTGACCGCGTTGGGCGACACGCGGCGGCGCAGCACCTCCCACTTGCCGAATTCGTTCTCGCGCAGAGCTTCAAAATACTGGGCGGGGTCTTTCTCCGGGCTGGTGGCGAGTTCGATTTGCACGGTGCCGAGGTCGCGTAACCGGTGGGCATCGCTGCCGACGGTGAATTTTTTCGACACGCGTTGGAGGAGCACCTCGGCCTGATTGTTCCAGCGCTTGGGTAAGGCCCCGTTGAAGCGCTCGAGCGCAGGCACCTGGTCCAGGGTGCGCTGGACCAAATCTGGGTCGTGCTTGAGGTGGCGGTTGGATTTTCGCCC
>CAWUJC010000029.1:0-10968 GCA_963922355.1 uncultured bacterium
CCCTTAAAGGTGTAACCACCTTCCACGTGTGCGGCAAAGGCCGCCAAGTCCTGGCGATTCACGTTGATCGGGTTGCCCGCGACATTCGCGCCCAGCCCGATCGGATTACTCACCGCGCCGACCTGGCCAACAATGACCGTGTTGAAGTCCCAAGGGCCAAACACTTTCGGATCGCTGTCCAAGAGAATGCCGATCGTGGCATAGTCACCCGGAGGCGCTCCGTTGCCCAGCACTTGGTTTTCCTGATTGGTGTAAACCGTCGAGCGCTCGCGGTCGCTCTTGCTCCGCCAGTAGAGGAAGAAGTCTGCCTTCTTCAGCCCCTTGATAAACTTGTTGTGGTTGTACAAGCCAAGAAAAAGATCCTCTGTGTCCGGTGAATTGAATTCGTCGCTCTCGGGAACCACGACATAACCAGCAAAGAAATCCACCTCGGTCTGCTTGGTCTTGTACTGCAGCTTGAGGGCATCAAAAACTCGCGCCAAGTTATCCCATTCGAAGCTGCCGACCAAACGCTGCTGGCCGTACTTGAGCTTCTGGCGACCCACCTTGAAATTAAGCGGAATGTTGGGATCCTTAAACTTACCGATTTCGATGTAAGCCTGGTGCAACTGGTAGGGATCATCGATGGTAACAAACTCGCGGTTGTGCAGCGGACCAGCCGGCTCGTCGAAGAAGGTTTGCGAGTTCTGAAACTGACCATAGATGGTCAACCAATCTGTCGGGTTAATCGCCATGCCGAAACGCAGACGTTGCAGCAAGGCCATGTCGTCGCGCAGATCATAATTGTCGTTGAAGTCGATCCAGTTGTTCCGGTTTTCTAAGCGGTAGCGGATTTGGACATCAAAGACGACTTTGCCGTCAGCCACGCTCAAGGGATCGCCCAGCTTCCAGCTCGGCTCTTCCAGGATTTTCGAATCGACCATCGACTTGGAGTCGACATAGGCGGTGTCTCCCGCCATCGAGGGCGCCACCCAGGCCAGGGCCAAGGCAACAAGGGTTAGGTACTTCTTCATCGTTCGTTCTCTCTTTCTAGTTCTGTGTTGTTCTCTCTCCGTTTAGCGGCGGGGACGGCCTACGCGGCTGCCGCTTCAGATGGTTTAATGTGCGCCCTCGACTCCAGGAAGGTGATGAGGTGCTCGCGCAATTCGTAGTAGCGCGGATCTTCCATGATCTCCTGGCGGTTGCGCGGACGTTCAAAAGGAATTTCCAGAATGTCGCCGACTTCCGCGGCCGGGCCGTTGGTCATCATCACCACGCGATCGGCCAGGAAGATGGCTTCGTCCACATCGTGGGTGACCATGAAGGCGGTCAGACGTTCGCGGTTCCACAGCTCAAGCAACACGCCCTGGAGTTCAAACTTGGTCAGCTTGTCGAGCATGCCAAAGGGCTCGTCGAGCAGCAGCATCTTGGGCGAAAGGGCAAAGGCCCGAGCCAGACCCACGCGCTGGCGCATCCCGCCAGATAGCTCCGCCGGCATCTTCTCCATGGCATCGCCCAACCCGACAACGCTCAGGTAATACTCGGCAATTTGCTTGCGTTCGGCTTCCGGGATGTGGCTGTAGACTTGGCGCACGCCGAGCATGACGTTCTCCATCGCGCTCATCCAGGGGAGGAGCGAGGGTGACTGGAACACCATGCCACGGTCCGGACCGGCACCATTGATTTCCTTGTGATCCAGGATCACCCCACCGTCCGAAATTTCATTCAAGCCGGCGATCATGGAAAGTACGGTGGACTTGCCGCAACCGGAGTGGCCGATGATGCAGACAAATTCGCCGCGCTCCATCTTGAGGTTGAAGCTGCGCACGATGACCGCCGGCCCCTTGGGGGTCTTATAGGTCTTTCCTAGATTCCAGGCTTCGAAGAAGGTATCGGACATGGTGATGACTGAGTTGAGATTGAGATTTAAGCAGGGACCGTCGCGGCTTGTTTTTTGCGGAACCAAGACCAGCCGTTGTCGCTCAGATCTTGGGGTTTTGCATCAGGCAAGGAGACCGGCGCCTTATCGCTCTGCCCCGCGTTCTCGCCCTTCTGGCCTAAGAGGTATTGGATAATCTGATGCCGCTTGGCCTTGTAGCGCTCGTCGTGGTTCAGCGCCTTGCGGTCGCGCGGGCGTTCAATATCCACCACAACTTCCGGGCCAAAGGTGGCATTCGGTCCCACGCTTAAGGGGATGATCCGGTCGGCCATGTACAGCCCTTCGTCCACGTCGTTGGTGATGAGGATAATGGTTTGATGCAGCTTCTCGCGGATCTCCAGAATCTGGTCTTGGATGACCGAGCGAGTCAGCGCGTCGAGAGCGCTGAGCGGCTCGTCGAGTAAAAGCAGCGACGGGTTGGTGGACAGCGTGCGCGCGACCGACGTCCGCTGGCGCATACCGCCGGAAAGCTCAGACGGCTTCTTGGCTAAAGCTGGGGTCAGGTTGACCATCTCCACCGCTTCGAGCACACGCTCACGGCGCTTGGCTTTTGATTCGCTAGCGTAAAGTTGATCCACCGCCAGGCTGACGTTTTCTTCCACCGTCAACCACGGCAAGAGGGAGTAGTTTTGGAAAACCAAACCGCGATCCGAACTCGTGCCGCTCACTTCTTTGCCGTCAAAAATGATGCCGCCCGTATCCGGCTCCAGTAGTCCGGCAATCAAGGACATCAGCGTGGTTTTGCCCGTTCCCGAGAAACCGACAATGGCAATGAACTCTCCCTTTTCCACGGTCAGGTTCATGTCACGCAGCACTTCAGTCCGGCGTTCGCCTGTGCCGTAGCCTTTGCTGACGTTTTCGAGTTGGAGGTAGGACATGGTCTTGGGGGGAAGTGTTGGGTTAGATGGCTTGATCGTCGTAGCTCACGAAGCGCTGGAGCACCAACATGACGCGGTCGAGGAAGAAGCCGATGATACCGATCACGAACACGGCACAAACGATCTCGGCCATGCTGTTCGTGGAACCGTTCTGGAAGGTGTCCCAGACGAATTTTCCGAGGCCGGGGTTCTGCGCCAGCATCTCGGCGGCGATCAGCACCATCCAACCCACACCGAGGGAGAGACGCATGCCGGTGAACATCAGCGGTAAGGTGGAAGGCAGCACAATCTTCCAAAGGCGCTGCCACCAGCTGAGCTTCAGGACGCGAGCCACGTTCATGTGGTCGGGGTCAATGGTGGAGACGCCAACAGCGGTGTTGATCAGCGTCGGCCAAAGCGAGCAAAGCGTCACCGTTCCGGCGGAAATCAGCATCGCTCGGGTGAAGACTTGCTCGCCCTCTGCCGGCGTGTAGAGCGCCGTGACAAAGACGAACACAATCGGCAGCCAAGCCAGCGGCGACACCGGCTTAAAAATTTGAATCAGCGGGTTCACCGCCATGTTGAAGTACTTGCTCAGCCCGCAAAGGATACCAACGGGCACGGCGATGATGGTGGCAATGGCAAAGCCCACGGCGACGGTAAAGAGGCTCGTCCAGATTTGATCAAAGAAGGTGGGCGGGCCAACATAGGTGCGACCGGAAAAACGCTCGACCATTTGCATCGCGCGTTCTTTTTGCTCAGCAGTGGGAGCCTCTGCCGCCTTCTTCTCCCAGACTTCGGCCTTCTCGGCCATGCGGTCATTAAACTCCGCTTCTTTCTCAGCTTCGCGTTCGGCAAAGTCGAGAATCCCCACCCAAGCGGTCCAAGTTTCTGCCGGGCTCGGGATTTTCATGCTGTCGGTTTGGACCTTGTCCGCCGACAACTGCCAGAACGCCATAAAGGCGCCCACGGCCAGGACCGGAAGCAGGATGCTCAGAAAAATCTGGCGGGCCTGCTTGGTCGGCTCATCCCCAGCCGCCAGCAACACAAACGGCGCAAAGAATCCAAGGCCGAGCTTTTCCAAGGTGTGAGCCACCTTCGGCGCCGAGGCCTTCCAGCTCTTACGAGGCTTGGGCGGTTCGGCCCCAGAAGTGGGGTTGGGAAGCGTTTGAATGTCCATGGTGGTCTTTGGGTTGGTGTTACTAGCGAGGGTGGGGAGGCAGCGGAGGTTTACTTCAAACCAATCTTGAAGCTCTTGATGTAATCATTGGGCTTCTTGCCATCGTAGAGCTTCTTGTCGATGAAGTCCGTGGTCGGCGGGCGGAAGCCGTCGGTGTTCTTATCCGGGAAGTCGGAGGCATCCATCTTGCCTTCGGCGATCAGCGCGTCAGCCGCGGCCCAGTAAACGTCCGGGCGGTAGATTTCCTTGGCGGTCTTGAAGTACCAATCATCAGGATGATCTTCCGTGATCTGGCCCCAACGGCGCATCTGCGTCAGGAACCAAATGGCATCGCTGTACCAAGGGTAGGAAGCGTGATGGCGGAAGAAGACGTTGAAGTCTTCCATCGGACGTTTGTCGCCCGGCTCGAACTCGAAGGTGCCCGTCATGCTGTTGGCGATGACTTTCTCATCCGCACCCACGTAGTTGGGCTGGGAAAGAATCTTGGCGGCTTCGCGGCGATTGTCGTCACTTTCATCCAACCAGTGACCGGCCCGGATCAACGCCTTCGTAATAGCCTTCCAGGTTTCAGGATTCTTCTCGGCCCATTTTTTGTTCACGCCAAAGACCTTCTCTGGATTGTTCTTCCAGATGTCGTAGTTGGTGGTGACGGGCACGCCAATCTTCTTGAACACGGCCTGCTGGTTCCAGGGCTCGCCCACGCAGTAACCCATGATGGTACCGGCTTCGAGCGTAGCGGGCATTTGCGGCGGAGGCGTGACGGAAAGCTCCACGTCAGCGTCGAGCACGCCCGGGATGTTCTTCTTCTTCTTTTCCACGTCGTAGTAGAAGCCCGGGTTGATGCCAGCAGCAGCCAGCCAGTAGCGGATCTCGTAGTTGTGGGTGCTGACTGGGAAGACCATGCCCATCTTTACGGGCGTACCATCGTCCTTCATCTTTTTGACGATCGGCACGAGGCTATCGGCGGTGATCGGGTGGATCGGCTTGCCGTCCTTGTCCTTCGGGACGTTGGGCTTCATCTTGGCCCAAAGATCGTTGGAAACGGTGATGCCGTTGCCGTTGTAGTCCAGGCTGTAGGAAACCACGATGTGCTCCTTGGTGCCGAAGCCGACCGTCGCGGCGATTG
Organism: uncultured bacterium; assembly: GCA_963922355.1. Lineage (GTDB taxonomy): Bacteria > Verrucomicrobiota > Verrucomicrobiia > Methylacidiphilales > UBA1321 > CAWUJC01. The sequence continues at coordinate 5,082 of CAWUJC010000029.1, forward strand.
GCTGGCCGGCTAGCATGTGAGCGCCGTCAAGCTCACCGGTGATCACGCGATCAAGCAGCACTTTCCAATTAGCCTGCGGTTCAAGGTCGACAAAAAGGCCTTCGTCTTCGAAGAAGCCCTTTTCTTTGGCGATGACGAGCGGCGCACAGTCCGTCAGTTTAATGAAGCCGAATTTGAGGTCGGCCTTTTCCGGTACACCGGCTTGGGCAGCCGGACCTGTCACGAGCAGCGCTGCTGCCGCCAGCCACAGGGAATGGAGGTATCGTTTCATGCGATGTTTGGTTCTGGTTAGGTTCATGTCTCTTTGTTGGGATTGGTGAAGGGGAGGAATTGTTCTCGTTAGTGAAATCAGGTCAGAATTTCGGCGGTTGCACTTTCGCGCAGCAGTTGCGCGCGGCTAATGAGATCCGTGCGATAAATGGTCTGCAGCATAGCCGGAGTCAGGTCGGTCTCTTCGGGCATCAAGCCGGCTTCTTCGACGCCTCGTTGCACCCATTCGGCCACGTAAGCGTCTGGGGTGTGAATCTCAGGGGCGGAAAAAACGTGAAAGTCCGGCTGCTCGCTTTTGCGACCGTGCCCCAGCGCCAACTTGCCACTTAAGGAACGCATGATGACGGCCTTAGAAACACCGACATATTCCGGACGAGCTAAGAGCTTGGCCAACTCCTCATGGTTTTCAGCCTGCTGGCAGAAATCGCAGGCATCCATCAAGGCAGCAATGAGCTTGAGATGTTCTTCTTCCCGACGCCGGGCAAAACTCTGGCGCACCATGAGCACTTTCTCCGGATGGCGCGGATCAAAGCCCGCGCTGCTGGCCGCCAGGAAACCAATAGCAGCGTGCACGGCAATGCTGTTCCAGGGCTCACCCACACAGTATCCGTCGACGTTTCCGGCCTGAAGGTTAGCCGGCATTTGCGGCGGCGGGACCACGGCAATCTCCACGTCACGCTCAACGTCGAGACCGGCTTTTTTCAGCCAACGACGCAACAGGAAGTAGTGCGAGGAAACCAAAGACACCGTGCCAAAAACCAGCTTGCGCTCGCCGGCAACGTCATCCACTGCAGCCTGCAAACATTCGGCCGGGGAGGCCCCCTTCTTAAAGTGGGTGTTGGAAAGCGTAATGCCATTACCGTGCAGGTTGAGGACCATGCCGGTGCAACAAGCTTTGGCCGGACCACCAATGCCCAGAGTCGCTGCCAGAGGCATCCCGGCCACGGCCTGCGCGACCTGCAACTCACCGTACAGCATTTTGTTGCGGATACTGGCCCAGCCAAGTTCACGACTGAGCTGGACACGCAGTCCGTATTGCTCAAAGAAACCAAATTCAGCGGCGGCAACCAGCGGAGCACAATCCACCAAGGGGACAAAGCCCAGGCGGAGTTTATCGCTGGTGGTCGAAGCCACATAGGTCTGTCGCAAATTGCGCATGCCCGAGAAAGTAGCAATCCAAGTGCCCAGGTGTGCCAACTCACATAAGAATTTATTTGCATTGTTTTACCATTTTTCATGAATAATATTCATGACATGGCCGATCCGCTAGATAGCCGCCAACTCAACATGTTCACCATTCTGGCAAAAACGGGGAGTTTTACCCGTGCCGCTGATGAACTTCATCTCTCTCAGTCCGCCGTCTCTCATGCCATCAAAGCCTTGGAAAGCGACGTCGGCTGCTTGCTCTTTGATCGGGCTGGTAAAAAAGCGACACTCACCCAGGCCGGGGAGCAGCTCCTGAAACGGACGGAAAACATCCTCCGCCAGATGGAAGAAGCGCGCCAAGAACTCCAGGGTTTGAGTCGTTGGGGGCGCGGTCGCTTGCGGATCGGCGCCACCCTCGCCGTTTGCCAATACATCCTCCCGAGCATCATGCGGGAGTTTCGCGAAAGCTTTCCCCACTGCGATGTGTCAGTGGTGCCGGGCGATACGCCAGAAGTGCTACACCTGCTGCAAGAACGCCAACTTGATCTCTGCTTTTCGCTGGAACCGCCCAAGAACTCGAACCTGCGCTTCCGTCATCTCTTTACCGATGAATTGGAATTCCTCGTCGACCCTCTCCACCCGTGGGCCAAGTCACGTCGCGTGCAGCGTAAGGATATCGAACGCCAAAATTTCATCTTCTACAAACGCGGCAGCCTCACCTTCGATCTCATTACCCGCTACTTTCGCGCTCACAATTATCCGATGCGCGCCTACCACGAAGTCGGGAGCATGGAGGCGATCAAAGAACTCGTTAAACTCGGCCTGGGCATCTCCCTCCTCTCCCCCTGGATTAGCCAAGAAGAAATCGAAGAAACGGGCTCGCTCGTTTCGCTCCCCATGGGTCGGGATAAAATTCAACGCCGGTGGGGCATCAGCTCACCGAAAGATCGCCGCTTTAGTCTCCCGGAGGAAACCTTCATCGGCCTTTGCCAGTCCGCGACGATCAACTTCCGGAATAACTAGGGGATACTCTCAAGACAAAACCGGGCCTCCCCCAAAAGGAGAGACCCGGCCTCTATCGCCTAGTCGAAGTCGGATGGATTAAGCGAGATCGAAGCGATCCAGCTCCATCACCTTCGTCCAAGCGGTGACAAAGTCGCGGAGGAATTTGGCTTCGGAGTCCGCGCAGGCATACGTCTCGGCCACGGCGCGAAGCTCTGAGTTCGAACCGAAGATCAAGTCGACTCGCGTGCCGGTCCATTTGACGGCACCAGTGGCGCGGTCGCGGCCTTCGAAGACATCATCGCTTTCGCCCGCTGCGCTCCACTTCGTGCCCATATCGAGCAGGTTGACGAAGAAGTCATTACTCAAAGTACCTGGGCGATCAGTCAAGACACCATGCTTGGAACCACCGGTGTTGGCCCCCAGAACACGCAAGCCTCCCACCAGCACGGTCATCTCCGGCGAGGTCAGCGTCAGAAGTTGTGCCCGGTCGACGAGCAGTTCTTCGGCCGAAACCGTGAACTTCACCTTTTCGTAGTTTCGGAAACCATCCGCATACGGTTCCAGCACCGCAAAGGACTCCGCATCCGTGTGTGCTTCTGTGGCATCAACACGACCTGCCGTAAACGGCACGGTCAGTTCGTGCCCAGCAGCCTGAGCGGCGGATTCAATGGCCGCACCGCCTGCCAAGACGATGAGATCAGCCAGGGAGATTTGCTTGCCGCTGTTCTCCTCGTTAAAGGTCTCTTGGATGCCTTCAAGCACTTCCAGCACCTTGGCCAAGGCGGCCGGTTGATTCACTTCCCAATCCTTCTGCGGGGCTAAGCGGACGCGGGCACCATTGGCGCCACCTCGCATGTCCGAACCGCGGAAAGTGGAGGCCGAAGCCCAGGCAGTGGAGACAAGTTCGGAAACCGTCAGCCCAGAAGCCAACACCTTGGCTTTCAGATCCTTCACATCCTCCTCGCTGACGAGGTCATGCGAGACCGCCGGAAGCGGATCCTGCCAAATGAGTTCTTCCTCGGGTACGTCTGGGCCCAGGTAACGAGCCTTCGGTCCCATGTCGCGGTGGGTCAACTTGAACCAAGCACGAGCAAAGGCATCCGCAAACTCCTCTGGGTTTTCGTAGAAGCGGCGGGAGATCTTCTCGTAAGCCGGGTCCACGCGCAGAGACAAATCCGTCGTCAGCATCATCGGCTGGTGAGACTTCGCCGAATCGTGAGCGTCGGGAACCGAGCCCGCACCGCCGTCATCCTTGGGTTTCCACTGATGGGCGCCCGCCGGGCTCTTGGTCAGCTCCCACTCGTAGTCGAAGAGATTCTCAAAGTAGCGGTTACTCCACTGCGTCGGGGTCTGCGTCCAAGCCCCTTCCAGGCCGCTGGTGATGGTGTCGCCGGCGTTACCCGTACCGAAGCGATTGCGCCAGCCGAGGCCTTGTTCTTCGATGGCGGCGGCGGCGGGTTCGCGATCCACGTATTCATCCGGGTTCGCTGCCCCGTGCACCTTACCGAAGGTGTGGCCACCCGCGATCAGGGCAACGGTTTCTTCGTCGTTCATCGCCATGCGAGCAAAGGTTTCACGGATATCTTTCGCAGCCAGAGCTGGATCGGGATTTCCATTCGGGCCTTCAGGGTTCACGTAGATGAGGCCCATCTGCACGGCGGCAAGAGGGTTCTCCAACTCACGGTCCCCGGTGTAACGCTTGTCGCCCAGCCACTCGGTTTCGGTGCCCCAGTAGATGTCTTCTTCCGGCTCCCAGATGTCCGCGCGACCACCACCAAAGCCGAAGGTCTTCAGCCCCATGGAATCCAACGCGCAGTTCCCAGCCAGGATGAGCAGGGCGGCCCAGGAAAGCTTCTTGCCGTACTTCTGCTTGATCGGCCATAGCAGGTAACGGGCCTTATCCAGGTTGGCGTTGTCCGGCCAGCTGTTAAGCGGAGCGAAGCGCTGTGCCCCCGTACCGCCGCCGCCTCGGCCATCGCCCGTGCGGTAGGTCCCGGCGGCATGCCAAGCCATACGGATGAAGAACGGACCATAATGGCCATAATCGGCTGGCCACCAGTCCTGCGAGTCGGTCATCAGGTCGTAGAGGTCCTGCTTCACCGCCGCGAGGTCGAGGCTCTTAAACTCTTCCGCATAATCAAAGTCCTCTTCCATCGGGTTGGAGAGGGAGGAGTGTTGGCGCAGGATGTTGAGGCGCAGTTGATTCGGCCACCAGTCGCGGTTTGAGGTGCCGCTCGGATCGCTCTGCATGGTTCCGTTCAAGAAAGGGCACTGGCTGATATCGCCAGTGGCGGACATGGATTCACTCATAATTCGTCTGTTTGTTGGGTTGGGGTTATGTTCTGAAAAACAAATCGTCTAGCTCAGGGCTCTAGACCTCGGAGCAAGCACGCAGGTAGGCGGCGATTTCTTGATGGCCGCCCATTTCGGCAAACGCCATCGGACGGTGGGCGTTGCCTTGGTCGGCCAGCGGATCGGCACCGTGCTCGATCAGCAGTCGAACGATGGCGTCATACCCCTTGTATGCCGCACCACCGAGGGGCGTCTGTCCCGCCTTGTTGCGGCGATCCACGTCCGCTCCCTGTTCGAGCAAAAGGGTCGTCGTCTCCAGGTGCCCCCGATAGCTCGCCAGCATGAGCAGCGTCTGTCCATTTTCATCGGCGTAATTGACCGAGAGGCCGTTGGCCAATTCCTCGCGTAAAGCTTCGGTGTTGCCCGTGCGGGCGAGTTCCATGACGTCTTGGGTGGCTGTGAGGACGGTTGCAGACATGATTAGCTTTCCTTTCGAGGTTAGAATTAAAACACGTGCCATAGATGCAAGTGATGTCAAACGACCATCAGAGTACGTAAAAATAATTATAGGTGAAATATATCTTACCTATGATATTGATAGTTACTAACTATATGGAAATTCACCAACTCCGCTACGTCGCGATGGTCGCGCAAACCGGGAACTTCTGCCGGGCCGCTGAACTCTGCCATGTGGCCCAGCCCTCCCTCAGCCAGCAGATCAAGAAGCTGGAGGACGAACTTGGGCAGCGCATCTTCCAGCGCTCGCGCAAAGGTACGGCCCTAACCCGCTTTGGCCGACATCTCCTCCCCAAAGTCCAAGACGTCCTCTCCCGCATTATGGAACTGGAGAATCTCTCGCAGAACCAGGCAGAGAGTGTTTCCGGCGAATTGCTGCTCGGGGCCATCCCCACCATTGCCCCCTACTTTATGCCCCAGCTGGTGCAAGCCAGCGGAGCTGCGTTCCCGGACATGCATCTGCACCTGGTGGAAGACACGACCGATGCTTTGGTCGATCAACTGCTGGCGGGCAAAATCGACTGCGCCTTGATGAGTCGCCCCCATCCTCACGAGAATCTGCTCAAAACCAAAACGCTCTTTCAAGACCCGTTGATGGTCTCCCTGGCGCGCCAACATCCCTTGGCCAAGCGCAAACGCATCCGCCTCCCCGAATTAG
>CAWUJC010000030.1:0-10839 GCA_963922355.1 uncultured bacterium
GTTTCGATCTGGTCACGCCCAACCGCATGGGTATGGCCATCCTCGGGTTTAGCCTCATCACGGCCCTGCTCATCTCCCAAGCCAAAACGGCCCTGGGGCGGCATTTGCTTTACCAAATCCTTTTAGTGCTCGTTGCCACCTTTCTTTATCAGACACTCTATTATATTATGGTTTCCATTCAGTTGTGGCGTTTCCGCTGGCCCCTCAACGTCTGGACGATTATTGTGGTGAGTTCGGTGCTCAACGCCGCGCTCTACGCCGTTCTGGGCATCGGGGTCCAGCTCCTGCGTCGCCGCTCGAGTAGCCCCACCACCCCATCCTCAGCATCCCCTACCTATGCCCACCGAACCTAAATGGCCCTGGCGCCTGCGGCTTGGCGTGCTCTTCGGCGTGGTCTTCTACGCGCTGATGGTGCTCGTCACGCAGCTCTATGACGTCCAGATGGCAAACGGCGAGCGCTGGGCCCGCAAGCTCTCGGAACAAACCACCGTGCCGGTCCGACTCTCCCCCGCCCGGGGCGAAATCCACGACCGCAACGGCGTCCCGCTGGCGCAGAACCGCTCCAGCTTCGACATCGACCTTTACCTCGACGAACTCTTCCGCAACTACAAGCGCGACCACCGCGGCCACGTGCCGGAGATCGTGATCGAGCGCGTCATCCGCGGCAAGCGGCGCCAGATTAAACAGCCCGATATCGTCACCATCGTCCAAAGTTACCTCCAGCCCATTGCCGACAGCCTGGGCTTCGAGCTGGAAATCGACACCTACGACCTGCAGGAGCACTTCCGCACCAACAAGGAAATCCCGTACAAGTTCCGCACCGACGTGGACTTTGAAACCGTCGCCAAGTTTTCCGAGCGCAGCCTCGGCATGCCGGGCATTGATATCGTCGCCCGTCCTGTACGCAAGTATCCTTACGGCGCCCTGGCCCCGCACATCCTCGGCTACATTGGCCGCCCCAAGGTCTTTAAAGAACACGTCGCCGAGGACGGCTACCCCTACGAGTTCATCGGCCACGAGGGGATCGAAAAGAAGATGGACGGCCAGCTTCAGGGCTCGCCCGGCAGCCGCATCCTCCGGGTCAACTATCGGGGTGACGTGCAGAGCAAAGAGAACGTCACCAGCCCGACCGTGGGCAACACCGTCAAACTGACCATCGACTACAAGATCCAGTACCTGACCGAAAAAGCGCTGCGCGACAACAAGGTCGGCCGTGGCGCCGCCGTGGTCGTGGATGCCCAGAGCGGGGACATCCTGGCGATGGCTTCCGTCCCCAGCTTCGACCCCAACGTTTTCATCCCGAAGGTGAAGCCGGAGGATTGGAAACGCCTGACTCGCGACCGGACCAAGCCCCTGATGAACCGCGCGGTGAAGGGTTACCCGCCGGGCTCGACCTACAAAATTCTCATCGCCCTGGCCGGCTTGAAGAGCGGCAAGCTGACCCCCAAGACGCGGATCAACTCGCCCGCCATGGTGTACGTCGCCGGCCACCCGTTTAAGGACTGGAATCCCGCCGGCCACGGCAACATTGACCTCCACCATGCCATCCGCATGTCGAGTAATACCTTCTTCTACCAAGCCGGGGTGCGCATCGGCATCCGTAACATCGCCGAGATGGGCCGCCTCGTCGGCTTTGGCGAAAGGACCGGCATCGCGATCGATTCCGAGACCCCGGGCATCATGCCCGATCCAGATTGGATGAAGGAGAATCACCCGCGGGAACGCTGGACCAGCGCCACCACCGCCAATGTCTCCATCGGCCAGGGCTACGTCCTGACCAGCCCGCTGCAGATGGCGTTGATGACGGCCGCCGTGGCCAATGGGGGCACAGTCTATCAGGCCCGCTTGCTGGACCGCATCGTCAACGTGGACGGCGAAACCGTCATCCAAGTTCCCCAAGCCCGCGTCTTGAACGATCTGGGCTTGGCACCGGAACTGCTCGAAACGGTCAAGAGTGCGATGCGAGCGGTGGTCGACAACGGCACCGCGCGTCGCGCGCAGGGCACCGGCTATGTGGGAGTCGGCGGCAAAACGGGAACCGCCCAATGGAAAGGCGTGCTGGCCGGGTCCTTCCGCAAGGATAACAAAGCCTGGTTCATCAGCTTCGCCCCCTATGAGCAACCCAAGTTCGCCATCTGCGTGATGGTGGAAGGCGGGACAGCGGGCGGCACCAACGCGGCTCCGGTCGCGCGTGAGATTTTGAAAGGCATCAAGAAAATGGAAGACGGCGAAGAATTGAAAGTGGCGTACCTGCCCCCGGTCAAAGGCCACTTTGGCGGCTCCACCGCCGTTTCCAATCCGTCGCAGCGCCGCGTCATCCAAGACAGCGGCGGCGGCAACAGCTTCTTTAACCGCGACGGCAACCGCCGGAACTCGAGCATCATGATGCGCCGCGGCTTCCGCAGTAACCGACGTGGAAGTAGCTGGTAACCGTCTGGGTAATCCTTAAAGTCTACCGCTAGCCTCATGCCTTACGCCTTTATCACCAAATTCCTGCGAATGGACTGGCTCCTGTTTGCGCTGGTGGTGGGGCTCTCGGCGGCTTCGGTGGCGATCATTTACAGCGCCACTTACACGAGTGACGACCCCATTTTACGCGATGCCTCCAAAAGCCAGCTTTACTGGATTCCCATCGCGGTTTGTTCCTATTTCATCCTTTCGCTGGTCGACTACAAATACTGGCTCAAGCTGGCCTTACCCTTTGCTTTGGTGATGCTCACGCTCCTCGTCCTCGTGCTCCTGATCGGCGAGGAAGTGAAGGGCGCGCGCAGTTGGTTCCGCTTCGGCCCCATCGGCATCCAACCGGCGGAGTTCTCCAAGCTCGCCTTTATTCTCCTGCTGGCCAAGTTCCTGGCCTGGTATCCGCAGAAGCGCATGGGCGGCATCTTTGGTGGCTTTGGGGCCATGATCGGCGGCGGCTTGCTGACCTTAATTCCGGCCACGCTCATTTTGATGCAGCCGGACTTTGGTTCTGGCGGCGTCTTCTTCCCCACGGCTCTGGTCATGATGTTCCTGGCCGGCGTTGGCTTGCTCTACATCGCTCTGCCGGTGGGCGCGATTTTCCTCGGCGTCATGGTCGCCTATCACGGTCTCTATTTGGGCGACTGGCACGGGCGCGACTACAAGCTCAACGAGTACACCCAAGTCAAAGCCGAGTACCCGACCTTCCGCAACAAAGCCGAAGCCATCGCCGCGGGCGTGATCCCCGATCCGCGTCCGGAAGAAGTCGTCAAAGCCGAGCAAGAAGCCAAAGCGAAGGCCGAACGAGCCGCGCAAAAGGAAAAAGGCTCCGGCACGCAGACGGTGACCAAAGAGCCCGTCTTCATCCTGCCTTTCCTCAAAGAGTACCAGGTCGACCGCATTAAAACCTTCTACAATCCCAACCTCGATCCGAAAGGCGCCGGTTGGACGATCAACCAGTCCCTCATTGCCATCGGCTCTGGCGGCTGGTCGGGCATGGGCTACCAGCAAGGCACCCAGAACATCCTGGGCTACCTGCCCAAGAACGTCGCCTACAATGACTTTATCTTCTCCGTCATCGGGGAAGAGTGGGGCTTCCTCGGCGGCAGCCTCGTCATCGGGATTGAGGGACTCATCCTCTTCCTCTGCATGCGCGTGGCTTTCTTCGCCCGCGATAAGGCCGGTACGCTCATCGCCTGCGGCATCACCACCATGCTCTTTACCCATATTTTTGTGAACATCGGCATGACCATCCAGGTCGTGCCCATTACTGGTATCCCTTTGCCATTTGTCAGCTACGGCGGCAGCTTCCTGGTTGTCTGCCTAGCCGGTATTGGCCTCGTGCAAAGCGTTTGGATTCACCGTAAGCCGTTCGAAGTCGAAGAAGATCCCGACTCGGAGGGCAATGAACCAGCGCTGATGCTTGAACTTGAACAGAAACGCAAAGCGCTGGCGGAACAAAAGACCCCGCGGCGCACAGGAGTACCCGCATGATTTTGGAATCCATTAAGGGATTTTTTGGCTTTAAACGAAAAGGAAACGAAAAAGAAATTGTCATCGCCTGCGAGCGGCTCGAAACCCGCGTCGCCGTCCTCGAAGGTGGTCAACTCGAAGAATTCTCGATTGAGCGCGACAGCGATCGCCAGCTCTCCGGCAGCATCTTCAAAGGCCGCGTGAAGAACCTCGAGCCTGGCCTGAAGGCCATGTTCGTGGACATTGGCTTGGAAAAAAACGCTTTCCTCCACTACTGGGATGCCATCCCGGCCGCGCTGGATTCCGGCGTCGAAGCCATCACCAAGTCCGGCCGCCAGAAGAAGCGCCGCAAGAAGATCACCGCCGCCGACATTCCGGAACTCTACCCACCGGGCTCGGAAATTATCGTGCAGGTAACCAAGGGGCCGATCGGCACCAAGGGCCCGCGCATTACGACCAACATCAGCTTGGCCGGGCGCTACCTCGTCTTCATGCCATACAACGACCAGTGCGGCATCTCGCGCAAGATTGAAGACCAGAAGGAACGCGCCCGCCTGCGCAAGATCCTCGACAGCCTCGAAATTCCCGACGGCATGGGCGTGATTATCCGTACCGTGGGTGAGGGCCAGAAGGCGCGCTTCTTCGTGCGCGATCTGCACATGCTGCTCGAACAATGGCGCAAGATTTCCGACAAGCTGGAAAAGGAAAAAGCCCCCGCGCTGCTCCTGCCGGAGCCGGACATCATCGAGCGCACCGTGCGCGACTTCCTCACCGACGAGGTGGACCGCATCATCATTGACGACGCCGACCAGGCCCAACGCATCGCCGATCTAGTCGGCATCATCTCCAAGCGCTCGGCCAAGAAGATCAAGATGTATCAGGAGGCGACCCCCATCTTCGAACGCTTCGGCGTAGAGAAACAGGTGGATAGCGCCTTCCGCCGCCAAGTCTGGCTGCCCTGCGGCGGCTACCTCGTGATCGACGAAACCGAAGCGCTGGTCGCCATCGACGTCAACACCGGCCGCAACAAAGGCGGCAAGGAGCAGGATAAAACCATCCTCAACACCAACCTGGAAGCGGCCGAGGAAATCGCCCGCCAGCTTCGCCTGCGTAACATCGGCGGCTTGGTCGTGCTCGACTTTATCGACATGCGCGCCCGCCGCGATCAAAACGCGGTGACGAATCGCCTGAAGGAACACGTCCGCCGCGATAAGTCCAAGACGCACATCCTCGCCATGTCGCAGCTTGGCCTGGTAGAAATGACCCGCCAGCGCCTGACTGAATCCATCTCCCGCGCCGTTTACACCGAGTGCCCCACCTGTAAGGGCAAGGGCATCATCAAAAGCCCGGAGACGATGAGCGTGGAAATCCAGCGCGGCATCACCCGCGTCATGCGCCTCCACCCAGGCGTGCACGAGCTGCGCATCGTCTGTAACGCCGGTGTGCTCGAACGCCTGAAGGAAAAGGACGAGGACATCCTGATCGAACTGGAGCGCCGCTTCCAGGGTCGCCTCTCCTTCCGCGTCAACCGCGACTACGAGTACGAGAAGTTCACGCTGGTAAACGCGGTGACCGACGAAGAGCTGGGGTAGGAATTAACACTCCATGAAATGGCGGATTTATGGCATTAGGCAGAGATGGCTAGTGCCATTTCTTCTTTTTGGATTATGCATAGCGGGACTTACTTCGGTCTACGCTACAGCGCAGATCCCAGAGAACTTGATATACGAAGGCGAAACGTATCCTTTGTTGAGCACACCCCTAGAAGAGTATTTCCCCGATGAATCAAAACGCCCCGAATTCTACCCACTTAGTTCGGCCTGTTGGCGAGGCTATATCGGCAATTGGGAGATCAAGAACAGAACATTATTTTTAAAGAATTTATACTATGAAACGATAGATCCAGAAAAACGAGATAACCCAAACATTCGATATCCAGACTATATTAAGAAAGTAAAGATCCCCTTAGATTATGTCTTTCCCAAGGGAACCCAGAGTCCTGTAGAAGCAACGTGGTTTTCTGGTGTCTTACGATTTCCTATAGGCGAGCGTATGCGTTATGTCCACATGGGGTTTGCATCTATACATAAAAAAGAACGTTATCTTACGATTGAAAAGGGTAAGGTTGTTGCTGATCGAACTATCGATAACACAGGGAAAGGCGCTACTCGATCTACACCTGATCTTCAATGGGTAGCTCTAGCTCGCGAACCCATTATAGATGATGGAGATTGGACTGATGCGCGCCTACTTAATTTATCCTCTGATAAAGAAACAATAAAAACACGTGGGATTCTATTTTTAGCGCATAAAGATAAACGGCCGGCGGAGCTCTGGATTCCCCGATCTCCGCAAACAGAAGCTGTTCACATTCCTTTACATCAGATTTCAGAAACTAATGTGCCGCCACCTGGAAGCCATGTTGAAATATGGCTTCAACTAGACGAAAAAGGGCAAAAAAACATGGTCAGTAAAATCCGTGCCCTCGAACCCGGTGAGACAATCCATCATCCTGACTTCAAAGTAGAAGATTTGAAGAAGTAGAATCATGAGCGAGTTGACACCCACCGATGCTTCCGTCTCCGTGGTGATGCCTGTTTATAATGAGCAGGAGACGCTGAAAGAAATTGTGGGCAGGGTTCTCCAACAATCATGCGTCGCCAAGTTGCATGCGATTGACGACGCGAGCACGGACGGCAGTTGGGCGGTGTTGCAAGAGCTGGCGGCGAACGAGCCGCGGATTGAGCTGCACCAGCAGGCGCACAATCAGGGGAAAGGCGCGGCTTTACGCGAGGGCTTTCGGCTGGCACTGGCGGCGGGGAACCCCATCGTGCTTGTGCAAGACGCCGACCTGGAATATGACCCGGAAGACTACGCGCATTTGATCGGCCCGATTGTCCGCGGTCGGGCCGACGTGGTGTACGGCTCACGCTTTCTCGGCGGCGAGGGGCGCGTGCTTTATTTCTGGCACTCGGTCGGCAACCGCGCGCTGACCATGCTCTCGAACATGTTCTGTGATCTGAACATGACGGACATGGAAACCTGCTTTAAGGCTTTCCGCCGCGAACAGCTCGAGGGCCTCCAACTGGAGGAGGAGCGCTTTGGGATTGAGCCGGAGATCACGGCCAAGCTGGCACGCCGCCGCCCCGCCCCCCGCATCTACGAAGTGGCGATCGCCTACCACGGTCGCACCTACGAGCAGGGCAAGAAGATCACCTGGCGCGACGGTATCCGCGCTCTCTGGTGCATCTTGAAGTACAATCTGTTTCGCTAGCAACGAGGCGGGCTAGGGACAGCCCGCCCTACCTTTGCTCTAAGACATCTACCGAAAAAAGCCCTAACTAAAAAATAACTAAGGTGGCAAGAAAGCTCATCTCTTGCCACCTTAGGGTGGAGTGTAAGGCGAAAAACTGGTGAGGGCAAGGGTCAGGGCTGGGGAAAGCAAGGGTTCTCGTCGTAGGGAATCAAAATCGATGGCAGAGGTAAATCTACTCATCCCGGTTGCCAAAGTGGTTCGGAGTCCGTAGATTCTCCCTCTTTCCCAAAGGAAGCCCTATGACGACCGAACCTGAGACCTACCTCCAGCAATTGTTCGCCGAGCGCATCGGCGGCAACCAGTACGGCAAAAGCACTGCCATCTACAAATTTGAGAAAATCAAACGCGCCAAGCGGGCGGCCACCGAGGCTAAGCCCGGTGTCGAACTGATCGACATGGGCGTAGGCGAGCCTGACCACATGGCCTTCTCCGAAGTGGTGGAAACCCTCCACGCCGAAGCCGCCAAGCCCGAGAATCGCGGCTACGCCGACAACGGGGGTGACGCGCTGAAGGAAGCTGCCGCTTGGTACCTGGATAACGTCTGCGGCGTGAAGATCGACCCGGCCACCCAGGTCATCCACTCCATCGGCAACAAGGCCGCGCTCTCCATCTTGCCGGCCGCTTTCATCAACCCAGGCGACGTCGTTCTGATGACCGTGCCGGGCTACCCGGTCTTCGGCACCCACGCCAAGTACTACGGCGGCGAGGTTTATAATCTCCAGCTCACGGAAGAGAACAACTACTTGCCGGACCTCGACAGCGTCCCGGCCGATCTCCTGGCCCGCGCCAAGGTCCTCATCCTCAATTACCCGAACAACCCGACCGGCGCCGCCGCCACCCGCGAGTTCTTCGAAAAGGCCGTCGCCTTCGCCAAGGAAAATGAGTTGGTGGTGATCAATGACTTCGCCTACGCCGGCTGTGTGTTTGAGGGCAAGCCGCTCTCCTTCCTTTCCGTGCCGGGCGCGATGGACGTCGGCCTCGAGCTGCACTCCACGAGCAAGAACTTCAACATGACCGGTTGGCGCTGCGGCTTCGTGGCCGGTAACGCGCTGCTGGTTAAAGCCTACGGCGACGTGAAGGACAACACCGACAGCGGTCAGTTCCTCGGCATTCAGAATGCGTCGGCCTATGCCTTCAAGCATCCGGAGCTAGCGCAGAAGATTGCAGACCACTACTCGGCCCGCTTCGATCTGCTCGTCCCGGCGCTCAACCGCCTCGGCTTCCGTGGCAATAAGCCCGGCGGCACTTTCTTCTTCTACACAGCTGCGCCGAAGCGCGCCGTGCCGAAGGATGGTGGCGAGGCCGTGACCTTCGATTCTGGCGAAGCCTTCAGCCAGTGGCTGATCACCGAGCACCTCATTTCCACTGTGCCGTGGGATGACGCCGGCGCCTACGTCCGCTTCTCCGTCACCTTTGCCTCCTCCGGAGCCGAAGACGACAAGCGCGTGGTGAGCGAGATCGAATCGCGCCTCGGCAGCTACACCTACGAATACTAAACCGCGACCGTCCACCATCCATGAAGCTCCACTGGTTCCAGCACGTTCCGTTTGAAGGGCTGGGCTCGGTCGCCGAGTGGGTGGTCCGCAACGGGCACGACCTTACCTGCACCCGCTACTACCTGGGCGAAACCGCACCGGGGCCGGAGAGCTACGACTGGCTCATCGTGATGGGCGGGCCGATGAACGTGGATGAGCACGAAGCTTATCCGTGGCTGGAGGGCGAGAAGGCTGCGATCCGCGCCGCCCTTGAGGCGGGCAAGACGGTTCTGGGCATTTGCCTGGGCGCTCAGTTGATCAGCCGAGCCTGCGGTGCCGAAGTGAAGCCGAGCGGGACCACGGAACTCGGCTGGAGTCCGGTCACCACGACCGAAGCCGCCCGGCAACATCCCGTCCTCGACCTTTTCCCGGTCAGCTTCCCCGCACTCCATTGGCACGGCGATCGGTTTGAGCTGCCAGAAGGTGCCACCCTACTCGGAGGCAGTCAGGCCTGTGATCACCAGGGCTATGCGCTGGCCGATCGCGTCGTGGGTCTACAGTTCCACCTGGAGCTGCGCGCCGGAGACTTAGGCGAACTCGCCAGCCAAGGCATTTTTGAGTCCGAGCAAGGGAAAGGGCCTTTCGTGGATCCAGCGGAAAAAATTCTGGCCGAGTCGGTGGAAGCCGCGGCCGTCACCGGACCGTTGATGAACGCCCTGCTCGACCGCTTAGCTGAAAAGACGACAGAAGCTTAGAGCCTAGAGCTTAGCGCACGGGAACGGCCGGTTGGCCTTGCGGAATCGGCGACGGCTGGCCGACGCGCTGCGGGACGTCAATCACAATGGCGTACTGGTCAATCCGCGGCGCCACGCCAAGCTGCTGGCTGGCGTAGTTGAGCACCGCACCAAGCGGGACGTTGGTCAACTTCAAGTTGGTGGTCGCACCTTGGGTAGCGTCCTTCGCCGCCTTGGTCACAATGATGTTGAGCGGGCGCTGCTCCTTGTCCAACTCCTTGGAGCGAACGCGAATGAAATCGACCACTTGGTCGAGCGACGCGTCCTTGAAATCGACTTCGGCCACGACCTGACTGTTCAGCCGGTTCTGGAGGGCCGTTTGCGCCGTGATGTCGCGAGCCATCTGCCGGAACTGCTGGCCAACCAACGCGTCAAAGAGTGCCGCGCCTTCTTGGTCGAAGACATCGGAGCCGCTTTGGCTCCAGCCGGGAAGCGCCGGAACAGAAGCGAGGACGAGGGCAAGAAGCCCAGAGCGAAGGGAGTAATGCCGCATGGTGATGATGACGTTAATCTTGCCTTAAGATGACAATTTTGAAAGACTTTATCCGCTTTTAGAAATAAAAACTTTGAATTCGTTGCAGTAATGAGATCAAACTGTAACAATTTTGCCGATGGCTAATCGTTCTCAACCATTAGACGACTGGCCCGAGGCGTCCCCTCAACCCTTTTCCCATGAAGTTCCTCGAACCCAGCGACGGCAAAGTCACCAGCCCCCTCCCGCGCATGAGCCCTGGAGCTGACAAGAGCGTCGAAGAGTTGCAGCGCGAGAACGCTGCCTTACGCGCCGAGCTGGAAGGCTACAAGCGCTCCAACGAGCTTTGGGCCGAAGCCGAAGCGGATTGGTCCCGCAACAAGCGCCTGCTGCGCACCATGACCGAGAATGTCGATGACCTCATCGCCATCATTGATCGGCACGGGCACCGCGTCTGGAACAATCCCGCCTACCACAAGATTCTGGGCTACCCGCCCGAAGAGCTGGAAGGCACCTACTCCATGGCCGAAATCCACCCAGAGGACCAAGCCAAGGTCATGGCCGCCTTTGACGAAACGATGAAGCAAGGGCAAGGGCGCCGGGTGGAGTATCGGATGCAGCATAAGACGGGGCATTGGGTGACCCTGGAATCGCTTTCTACCCCGGTGCTGGATGAAGCCGGGGAAATCGAGTGGCTCATCCTCATCGCCCGCGATGTTTCCGAACGCAAGAAGCTGGAAGAGGAATTGATCCGCTCTCGCCAAGTGGAAAGCGTCGGCACCTTTGCCACCGGCATCACCCAGGACATTGGGGAAATCTTATCCTCGGTCCCCACCTCCGCGATCAAAG
>CAWUJC010000031.1:0-10817 GCA_963922355.1 uncultured bacterium
GTTTTAAACCCGGCGCGGAGCACGGCGCGGGCGGGCGGTTTGGGCAGGAGGCGGACGGTGATTTCGGTCACGATGCCCAGCAGACCTTCACTGCCGACAAACATGCCCACGAGATCAAAGCCCTGCTTGTTTTTGTGGGTGCGGCCGCCGACGCGAACCAGGTCGCCATTCATCAAGGCGACTTGCAAGCCCAGGACGTAATGCCGGGTGACGCCATACTTCACGCAGCGCGGTCCGCCGGCGTTGGTGGCCACATTCCCGCCGATGGAGCATTCTTTGAGGCTGGCCGGATCGGGCGGGTAAAACATCCGCTCGGCTTCCACCGCAGCTTGGAGGTCGCCGGTGATGACGGCGGGCTGGACGACGGCCACGCCGTCTTCGCGGTGAATTTCGATGATTTTATTCAGTCGGGCGAGGTTGACCACGATGCCGCCTTTTTGCGGCACGCAGCCCCCGACGTAGCCTTTGCCCGCGCCGCGCGCCGTCAGGGGAACGTTATGTTTTTGGCAGAAAGCGGTGAGCTGAGCGGTTTGCTTGGCGTTGGCGGGGAAGACGACCGCCTCGGGGCGGTGGGTGGCAAACCAGGCATCGCCGGCGTTGGCTTCCAGGGTCGCCTCGTCCGTGCGGACGGCTTTGGCCGGGAACTCTGCCTGTAGTTTGGTGAGCCAGTTCTTGGTCATAAGGCTTGGCAAGGTAACGGGCAGTCTGGTCTCTGGCAAATGAAACGAGCACCCGTTGGCGGAGCG
Source organism: uncultured bacterium (assembly GCA_963922355.1). Lineage (GTDB taxonomy): Bacteria > Verrucomicrobiota > Verrucomicrobiia > Methylacidiphilales > UBA1321 > CAWUJC01. Next base: position 747 of record CAWUJC010000031.1, read on the forward strand.
TTTCTAATTCAGAATCAAGTGGATGGCGGCGATGAGAATGAAGAGCATGATCAGACGCTCGAAGAATATTTGGCTGATCCAGACAACAAAGGTCTTGGCGATAATCACGCCCAGGACCACGGCGGGCGAGACCATTGCCGCCAAGTAGAGCGATTCCCAGGAAAGGACGCCCACGCTCCAGGCCAGGGGGACTTTGGCCAGGTTGATGAGGATAAAGAGGCAGGCCATCGTCCCCAGGAAAGCCATCTTGTCCAGCCGGACGGTGAGCAGAAAGAGTTGCATGAGCGGGCCCGCGGCATTGGCTAACATCGTACAGATACCGGAAGCGCCGCCCATCGCCCAGGCGTAGCTGCGGGATTCAGCCAAGCGTTCAAACGTGGCTTGATACCGTGCCCGCAGGAGCTGGAGCGCGAGCATGGCAAGGACGATCCAGCCAAGGACAGGGCGGAAGATTTCCTGTGGGATGATATCCAGGACCAGCGCGCCTGCGATGGCTCCCACCAGCACGGGCGGGAGGAGCAACAGCACGTAGCGCCACTGGCAGTAGCGGCCAAAGGCGCGGACGGAGTAAACGTCGCCGGTCAGGTACATCAGGAGAACGACGCCCACGGATTGCTTGGGCGGGAGGATCTCCGCCATGATTAGCACCGTGACGAGGGCAAAGCCGCCCAAGCCTCCCTTGGCCAAGCCCACACAGAGACCGGCCAGGATGGCCAGTAACCAGTGCGGGGTCAGAAATGGGGCCAGGGCGCTTTCCATCGGACCGCTACCCTGTTCCGATTTGGCAGCAAGAAGCAAGCTTGAGGCTCCAGAGGGCGCTCTTTTTGCAATAGCGGCCCAGCGCCGAATGGTGTACAAACAGCTCTTTTATGGAGCAGGTCAGCAAGATCTATCGTTTCGGTCTTCCGTATTTATGGAAGTACCGGACCCGCTTTGTCTTAAGCATCCTCCTGGGTTTTGCTTTTGCCACGCTCAACGCCTCGTTCGTGCCCGTCACCAAGTTGTTGGTCGACCGGATTGATGTCCGCAACCAGCCGGTGGAGAAAGCCGCGACCGAGCCCGTCTCCAATGCCAGCCAAGCAGAAGCGGCTTCCGAAGCTTCGACTGTAGAGCCCGATGAGTGGGCGGAATGGAAGGAGGAAGCCTGGTCTTGGCTCGATCCCTGGTTGCCGATGGGCGGGAGGACGATGGATTGGCGGCAATATGTGGGCGGTTTCCTGCTGCTGCCCGTCCTGGCTTTTTTGCGCGGCTCGGTCAATTACATCAGCAGCTACTATTCGGCTTGGGTGGCGTCGCGCGTGGTGATGGATATGCGCTTGGATGTCTTTGCCAAGCTACAGACCATGTCGATGGATTTCTTCCAGAAAGAGAAGCGGGCCGAGACCTTGGGCCGGGTAAACGCCGACGTCTTTGCGCTGCAGAGCGTCATGCAGCTTGGCTTGCAGGACTTGATCAAAGCTCCGTTTAGCGTGCTGATGATTCTGTTCTTCTTGGTGATGATTGACTGGCAGTTGACGCTGCTCTTTGTGATTTTTCTGCCCATGATCATGATCCCGGTGATTCTGATCAGCAAGAAGGTGAAGAAGCGGGGCGTTGCCTCCCACAAGCTGCACGAGACGACGCAGTCGGCGTTAATCGAAGGGTTCGCCAACATGCGGGTGAACAAAGCCTACAACTTGCATGACGCTCATTTACGGGAGTTCCGCGAGAGATTAGTTGGAGTGCGCGGGCTGGAGCTGAGCTCGATCAAAGCCCGTAACATGCTCAACCCGATCATCGAGTTCATCACCGCCATGGGCGTGGGCACGATCATCCTCTTTATCTTTGCCACCGATCGCTCGGTGGGGGACCTGACCGGCTTCATCGTCGGCTTGGGGATGCTCTTTACGCCGGTCAAGAAGCTGGCGGGCCTGCCGAATTACTTTGCCAGCATGCACCGCCCGGTGGAGCGCTTGACCTCGCTTTCGGAGATGATTCCCTCGGTGATCTCAAATCCCAAGGCTCCCCAACTTGGCAAAGAGCCGATCACTTTGGCCTTTGAGGGGGTCGACTTCAGCTACGAGGAGGGGAATCTGGTGCTGGAGAAGTTTGACCTGAATTTGCCACCAGGCTTCCGCCTTGGACTAGCGGGCCACAGCGGTTCCGGGAAGAGCACGATTATCAATCTGGTCTTCCGCTTCTACGATCCGAGCCGCGGACGCGTTTCTGTGAACGGGAAGGATTTGCGCGAGCTTGAGCTGGGCAGCTATCTCGAGCATTTGGCTTTGGTTAGCCAGGATGTGCTCCTGTTTAATTTAACCGTGGCGGAGAACATCGCGCTGGGCCGCAGCAGTAATCCGCCCAGCCGCGAGGAAATCGTCGAAGCCGCGAAGAAGGCTCACGCCCATGAGTTCATCGAAGCCTTACCCCAAGGCTACGATACGACAATCGGCGAGCGTGGTGAGCGACTTTCCGGCGGGCAGCGTCAGCGGCTTTCTATCGCCCGAGCTTTTGTGCGGAATGCGCCTATCCTTGTGCTCGACGAAGCTACCGGGGCGCTGGATGCCGAGGCCGAAGCGATTGTGCAACAGGCGATCGACGAACTGGCGGAGAATCGCACGGTCATCTGCATCGCCCATCGCCTCTCGACGCTCTACAGCATGGATGAAATTCTTGTGTTGGAAGCGGGTCGCACCGTGGAGCGCGGCACCTTTGCGCAACTCCTGGAAAACGGTGGGGCTTTTGCTGGCATGGCGGCGCGCCAAGGGATTCAGCTGGATACGCTCCAAGCCGGGCAGCGGGACGCTGCCACCAGCTAAGCGAACGACGCTCAGTTGTTTTGTACGGCCCTGTCCATCCTTAGGTTGGTAGCCGTCGATGTCCCAATCGACGGGGCGTGAAAAGCGCTCCTTCCCCTTTGCCCACCTGAAGCCAAAGATTATTGGCCTCAGCACAAGAGGTATCCACAACGTCTCGAACGGCGCTCTGGGACAGAGCGCCCTACCCTCCTTCAATCATGGCCTCTGGAGATATGGCAATGACTTTACTTGGTCCGCCTGGCGTCGGCGTAGGCTTGCGCTTGGAGGGAAAGCTCGGCGGCCTTAAAAGCGTGGGCCTGGGTCATGGCATTTTCTGTGCGGTTGAGGCAGTCGAGAATGAGTTGCCCGAAGAACGGGAAGCCAACTTCGCCGGCACATTCGATTTCGCGTTCACCTTCCATGTCGGCCATGAGGATGCGGTCGCCGACGTCCGAGCGGGTGAAGTCGAAGTACTTGCGAACCTCGATCACACCTTTGGTGCCGACGAAGAAGGAGCGCCCGTCGCCCCAGCCGCGAAGGCCGTCCGGCGTTTGCCAGTCCACTCGGCTGTGGCAGGAAGTGCCGGTGTTGAGCTTCATGATCGCTTCGCCAAAGTCTTCCAGCTCGGGCTTGTCCGGGTTGGCAAAGTTCTCCACCCGGGCGTGGAGGATGTCGCCGTCGGTGGCGCGGGTGTAATGGAGGAATTGGTCGAACTGGTGGGAGCAGATGTCAGTCAAGATACCGCCGTACTTTTCTTTCTCGAAGAACCAGTCCGGGCGGCCGGATTTGCTGAGGCGGTGCGGGCCGGTGATGGCCATATGCACGATGTCGCCAATCGCGCCGCCTTGGATGATTTCGTCCACGTACCAAGCAGCTTCCACGTGCACGCGCTCGCTGTAGTACACCAGATATTTCTGGTTCGTGGCGGCTACGACGCGGCGGGCCTCCTCGAGTTGCTCAAGGGTGGTGAAGGGGCATTTGTCGGTAAAGTAGTCCTTGCCGGCTTGCATGACCCGGCAGCCGAGCGGGCCGCGCTCATTCGGGACAGCCGCCGCGGCGACAAGCTGGATGGCCGGATCGTCAAGAATGGTCTCGAGGGAATCGGCCACCTGCACGCTGGAATCCGGGTAGGTGGAGAGGAAGTTTTCCACTTTGCCCGGATCGGGGTCGTAGACGTACTTGAGGGTGCCACCGGCTTCGAGCAGGCCGTTGACTTGGCCGAAGATGTGGCCGTGGTCGAGGTGCGCGGCGGCGAAGTGAAAGTCTCCGGGCTCGACGACCCGGCTGGGTTTACTGCTGCTGGGGGCGTAGTTGAGCCCTTCTTTGGCGGATGACATGGTCTGACTGCTTTACGGCAGCGGTGAGCTGCGGTCAATCAAGAGCTTAGGGTGATCGTCACGCAGTTTGGCGCTCGCGGATGTTTGGGTAGTCGCGGTGGATGTACTCCGCGGTCAGCCATCCCACAGAGACGGCAGGGTCAGTAGTGGACTTCTGGCTGCCAAGTTGGTGGAGGGCAAAGCCGTGTTGTTCAAGTAACTCCCAGAGCTGAGAGAGCGTTTCGCGTCCGTTGGTTTCGGTTTCGCTGGGCCAGCGGAGCATCAGAGTTCCCAGGCGTTGGTCATGGAGATATTGGGAAGCACCTTCCAGGGTTGGTAGGGGTGAGCCGGTGGCGTGCAAGACCATGCAGTCGATAAAATTGAGTTGATGCTCTTGGCCAAACGAATCGAGCGAGCGGGTTGCGGGCGAGGTTGCGTTGGCCGGGGCATCGGCTTGACCCAAGGCTAAAGGGTGATGGCTCACGCGTTGGAAGCGTTCCAGTTGTTGGCGTAGCTTGGCTAGCTGTTCTTTTTCTGTTTCTAAGTTAAAGAGATACGACCACGGGAAATGGCGTTTAAATTTGAAGCCCAAGGAGCTGGCGCCGGCGCCCGACATGATGGCAACCGGGGGGCGAGCCAGCTTGGTAAACAAAGGAGGCAGGCGCTTGATTTTGATTTCCGGCGGCTTCGTTTCTAACAGGCGAGGTTCCATTTGGCTGGCGTGCAGGGCGAAGTTGAGGGGGCCTTCTTGGCTGGTGAGGGTTTGCCATTTGGAGAGGATCTCATCGTAGCTAACCCAGAACTCTCGGGTAGCGCAATTGACTGGCCCCAGCGTTGTGGTGGGGAAGACATGCCACAAGAGTTCATGGTCCAGACGCAGCGTCCGAAAGCTGGCGGGTCTATGGCGCAGCATTTGCAGATCGGAAAGGAGAAAGGAGCGATAGCCCATCTCGAAGAGAAGCTTGATCTCTTCCCGGTCGCGGACTTGGGTTTGGAGGAAAGGCGGTCGCACGTCGCTTGAGGCTAGTAGTCGTAAGAACTCGGGGGTGGTGTCGCCTGTTTCGATAAACAAATGCGTGGGGGGACCCTGGTCAGTTACGTAGGACGTCAGGGCTTGCGGAAGCGGAAGAGCGGTGGCTGGTGGCGGAGGGGGCGTATTTTCTTCGGGAGAGACTGGCTGGACATCTGTTCCTTTTCCGGGGGATTCCCACGAGGTGACGTGGAAGCCGATTTCATGGAGGAACTCGGATTCTGCCTCGCCCGGGCTGCGGATTTCTAGAGCGCGAAAGGTAGGCGACGTGACCTGACTGGTGGTCGCATCAAGCGGGAAGATGAGGTTGCGGGCACGAAGGAGGTCGATTTGTTTGTCGTCGAGGACGTACATCTGTTCAAAGAGGTCGCGCAGGCCGTCTTCGTCTTGGGCTTCGTACAAACGGACGAAGATGTCGTATAACTTTCCGCGAAAGAATTTGCCTTTTCTACCCTCGTAAGTCTTTAGCTTGCCCTCAAATTTATGGACAAAGTGTTCGAAGGAATGGATGTCGTAATGGATCAGCCCGATGTGATGCGTGGGCGTGGTAACGGTGCGCAAGGGGCGAGAAACATCGACGTAGTGATTGCTTAGCTCAACCGTATGCCGACAAGCCACGCGCACAGCGGATTTGCCAATCGCGTGTCCCGATATGCCGTTGCCGAGATAGTTGCCGGCCTCACCATAAACGCGATCCAGCACCGATTGACCCCAGAGCCAATGTAAGTGGAGGGGGATTCTGGTCCGCACGTAGTCTTGCTGGAAGGGGCTAGCTTCCTGTCGAGTTGACCACACGGCCTCCAGGGTGAGGAAACGCACGGACGCGACGTCGTCATCCATGCTGGCCAGATAGGCACCGATATCATGGTGGGGGGTCAGATGCTCATCGGCGTCCAAGTGGAAGAGCCAATCGTGTTGGTCGCAGCGATCCAACGCCCAGAAGGAATTGGTTTCCTGAAGATCAACCGTGTACTGAAAGGGGCCACCTATTTCTCGATAGTATTCTTCCGTGCAAGGGATGCAGGTGACGCGGTCCTGCTCTTGCGCCCAGGCAAGTTCCGGGTCTTCTGGATCGTGGAAGAAGAGGAAGATCTCCGCCACTCCTAGTTGCTGATGGTGGCGCACGAAGCGCTCGAGGACCTCGTGCGGTTCTTTGACGGTGGCGCAAATGGCCCAGCTAGCGGCAGCAGAGTGGTCGTTCGACATGGAAACTATATCTATCCAAGACAGCCAGGAGTTGCCAAGGGCGCATCGAGGAAAGTCTACCCTTCCATGTTTTCCAGTTCGATCCCCTTGGTCTCATGCACGCAAAACCAGACAAAGACGGCAGAGATCGCCGCGCAGGCTGCGTAGATCAAGTAAGCGCCGCCCAGGCCGAGGTTGAGGAGGAAAATCGGGAAGGTCATCGTGATGGCAAAGTTGACCATCCATTGGGCAAAGCCGCTCACGGCTAGTCCAGAACCGCGGAGTTGGTTCGGGAACATCTCCCCCAGCATGATCCACATTACCGGGCCCCAGGAGACGTTAAAGAAGATGACGTAGAGGTTCGCGGCCACCAAGGCGATGACTCCCGAGTTGCCTTCCATGATCAGATTGCCCTCGGCATCCAAGGACGAGGTACTGAAGACCGCAGCGACCACACCCAGCGTGATCAACATACCGATGGAGCCGAAAAAGAGCAGCGGCTTGCGCCCCACTTTGTCGACAATGAAGAGCGTGACGAGGCAGGCCAGGATGCTGACGCCGCCGCTGATCACATTGATGAGGAGCGAGTCGGCTTCGGTAAACCCCGCGGCTTGCCACAGCACGGCGCCGTAGTAAAAGACCACGTTGATGCCGACCAGTTGCTGGAACGAGGCGAGGCCAATACCGACCCACACCAACGGGCGGAAACCATAAACTCCGAGGATGTCGCTAAATTTGGGCTGATGGTGATCGCTGGCAAGCGAAGCTTCGATTTGCGCGACTTTCTCGGCCGCCCGGGCGCCCATCAGTTTTTGCAACACCTCCTCGGCTTGCGCACGGCGGCCTTTGGCCACCAGAAAGCGTGGGCTTTCCGGGATGAGCAGCAGGGCAAAGAAGAAGAGGAAGGCCGGGATCAACTCTACCCAGAACATCCAGCGCCAGGCTTCGTAGCCCAAGGCGAATTCCTTGAGCGAGCTACCCACGCTGGTGGCGATAAAGTAATTGCTGAGAAAGGAAACGAAGAGACCGGAGATGATCGCGATCTGCTGGATGGAGGTGAGCATGCCGCGGTATTGGGCTGGCGCGACTTCGCTGATGTATGCGGGGGCGAGGACGGAAGCCGCCCCGACGGCAAAGCCTCCGAGGATACGGTAAAGGACAAATTCCCAGGAAACTTCCGCGATGCCCGAGCCCCAGGCGCTGACGATAAAGAAAATAGCGGCGACGAGCAGGATATTGCGACGGCCAAACTGGTCGGCCAGCCGACCGGCCGCGAAGGCACCGACGGCACAGCCCAGCAGCATCGAGGCCACGTTGAAGCCAGTGCCGACACTGTCGGAGGCAAAGGCGGCTTTCAAACCGTCGACCGTTCCGTTGATCACCCCGGAATCAAAACCAAAAAGAAAGCCGCCAATAGTCGCGACCATGGTGATGAGAAAGATGAAGGGGAGATTAGCGGACGACTGCATAGAGGGGCATCGTACACAACCCTTCTAATGAGTCGACCCACTTTCCACTATTGCTATCTTAGAAGCTGTTGGCTTGGGGTTTTTATGCAACATTACTTACAGAAGGTGTGGCGGCGGGGGGCTTCGCCATTACTTTAAAATAGACTCTTTTTTCCGATGGCTGACCTCTCTGCATCCCCCAACATTCTCTTCCTCATGGACGATCAACATCGCTATGACGTGTTGGGCTACAACGGTAATGAGATCGTCCGAACGCCGAACCTGGACCAGCTTGCGGCGACTGGGACGGTTTTCGACAACGCCTACACGCCGTGTCCGGTTTGCGTTCCCGGGCGGCAATGCCTGATGAGCGGGCAGTTTACGATGCACAACGGCTGCCATAACTATGGCGATGACTTGCCCCCGTTTTCAATGACCTTTGCCAAGGCGCTCTCTCAGGCCGGCTACGCGGCGACCTGCGCCGGTAAGCTCCACCACATGGGCATGGATCAGATGCAAGGGTGGACGCAACGCCTGGGTTGGGCGGACATGGACGTCCACCTGCCCTACCTCGAGGGGGTGGATCCAGACAAGATGAAGGCGATTCAGGACATCATGTCGACGCGCAGTTGGGACCTGGAGAAGGAAATCCGCATGGCGGGGATTGGGCGTAGTCCTTATGCGATCAATGATGACTATACGGTGCAGGGGGCACTCGATTACATCACCGAGTACTTCAATAGCCCGTTTTATGATCGACCGCGCACGCCTCGCCCCTTGCTCCTCAAAGTCAGTCTACAGCGACCGCATTACCCCTTTGTCTGCGGCGAGGAGAAGTTCAATTACTACCTCAACCGCGTCGAGCCTTACGTCAATCAAACGGCCTTTGATGACTACGGCGCGAAAGACTGGACCTATCAACCAAACGTCAAAGAGCGCGAAGTGCAGCGTGCCCTCGCGGCTTACTATGGGATGATCGAAGAGGTGGATGACGCTTTCGGTCTGGTACTGCGGCAGTTGGAGCACGTGGGGCAGAACCTCGATGACTGGCTCATTGTCTATACCACCGACCACGGCGATATGATGGGCGAGCATGGGAGCTGGTGGAAACTCAAGTTTTACGAAGGGAGCGTCAAAGTGCCGCTCATTTTGCGCGGGCCGCGCTTCCACGATCAGCCGCGACGTGTTTCGCAGAACGTGAACCTCTGCGACCTCTTCGCCACCTTTTGCGCAGCGGCGGACGTCCCACTTCCGGAGGGGCGCGACAGCCGGAGCTTACTCCCTCTCATGCGGGGCGAAACAAGTGGCTGGGACAATGAGAGCATTTCCACGACGTACGGCAAGAATGTGATGATCAAGCGCGATGACCTGAAGTATCTGTACTACGGTGATGCGGGTTATGAGGTTTTATTTGATCTCGCAGCGGACCCCGGCGAGACGGAGAACCGGATCGGACAAGCCAGCAATGCGGAAGCGCTCGCGGCGTTTCACCGCCGCCGAGACGAACTCGGCTTTGCGCCAAAGAACTAGGCTTCGACGAAAGGCAGGGTGTCCCCAGGGATGAATTTGCCTTCAATGAGCATCAGCTTGGGGTGCTCCGGCAGGCCAACTTCGCCTCGCGTAATGTGCGCGCTAAGTAAATCAATCGCCGCAGCGCCGACGATTTCCGGAAGTTGGTCGAGCCCGGCGATTCCCGCTGTGTTCTCGGCATAATCAACAAAGGCAAAATCCTCTGGGCACCGTAGACCGCCTTCATTCAAAAAAATGTCGTGCATCCAGGTGCCGCACCCGATGACGACGTCTGGTTTGTTTTTTTTGTACCAAGCAAGAAGGCGCGTGCCCTCCTTCTTGGCATGTTCGTTCCAAATAAAAATGGGGAGATCTTCCATACCGTGCATGGTCTCGCACGCCCCAAGATACTGGGAGACGGGAGCACCGAACTGGCGCTCTTCCAGATGCTGGATGGTGGTCAGCCCCGGTCGGCGATAACCTCGGCGGTAGATTTCCTTCATCAGCATTTGGACATTGAGGAAATTGTTGGGCAGGACGCGGTGGATGTTGGCCGGCATCAGGGAGGTTGTTGTCGCCACCGAGGCGTAGGAATCCCAGTCCAAGTCAATCCGGGCCAGCGCTTCGGGCTCGGGCGGCAGGAAAAGCCCGCGGATCGCGCGGTTGCGCAGAATTTGGTTCACGCGCGAGGGGCGAAGGCCGGGCTCGCTGATCCAGACTTCGTCCAGGATGAAGCCAAGGGTCTCGGCGCGTTCTTCTGCGCCCTTTAAAAGGCGTTGAAAGTAGGAGATGCCTCGCATCTGTTC
>CAWUJC010000032.1:0-10562 GCA_963922355.1 uncultured bacterium
TCTCTCCAGCCCGAAGCCAAGCCGCTGAAGCAGACCCTTCGCGACTCCCTCGAGGAAAAGGGACGCGAAGCGGAAATCATCCTGATGATTGGGCCCGAAGGCGACTTCACCCCGGCGGAGATTGGCGAAGCGCGGGCCATCGGGTTCCTACCTGTTTCTCTGGGTGAGATTGTGCTGCGTTCCGAGACTGCCGCGATCTTCACCCTCAGTTCCCTGATCTACGAGCTGTCTTAGTTCGTCGCGGTAGAAGAAAGAGACCCGCGGAACCAGGCGGCGAACAAGGGACTGCCCAACCGCCCCTCCTTCGGTGTCGGCTTTAGGTCAATAAGCTTCACCAAATCTCTCGGCACTCAAGCTTACTAAAACGGAATCACGTTCGGCGGCAGGTGCTCCTTGACCGGGATGCGCGGGCGTTCTTCCCCGCCGGGGATCAGCTCAAGAAACTCCGGGTCCTCCCGGATGGGGTTGAAGCGCTGGTCCGCCTGCACGACTTGTTGGAGCCGCTTCTGGTTTTCTTCTTCCTGCCCCTCCAGGAGCTGACGCAAAATCTGGAGTGATGCTTCCTTCTCCTCGCGCTGCGCCTGCACCGCCGCTAACTGGTAGAGCAGCTCGCGATCGTCCGGCGTGACTTCTAGGCGCAACTTCATCAGGTGGACCACCTGCTCCAACTGACCGCGTGAGGAAAGCGCCTGAAAGCTAACCAACAACTCGTCCCGCGGCACATCGGGCATCACCACAACTTTCTCCAGCATCTGATCGAACTTCTCAAACTGGTTGAGCTGCATGTAATCCGCCATCAGGTCGAGATGCAGACGATAGTCCTCCGGTGCTTCGACCAGGAGCGCCTCACGCTTGACCGCTTGGGCTGAAACCGAGCGACGAGCCGAGACGATCTTTTGGAAGTTCGCCAAGGCCTTGCTTTTCGGATTCACCTCACGGGCCTGAGCCAAAATCTCATCCGCCTGATCGTACTCGCCGAGATCCGTCAGGAGCCGAACATAAGGGGTGATCACGCTCGGGACATTCTTCTGGCTCAAGGCATAAGCTTGTTGAAAGGCGACCTTGGCTTCGGGAATCATCCCGCGATTCACGTAGAGCCCGGCAATGAAAGCGCGGGCATCACTAAAGGCGCGTTGAGCGGGCAGATCGATTTCGTAAACCGGCTCCCGCAAGAGACGCTGGGAAAGTTCCTCCCAGTAGGCCATGTCTCGCGCCACCACCTCGGGCGCGATTTCCTCCAGCGGCTCCGGCGCGATGCGCATGAGCAAGCCCGCCGGCTCCAAGTGCGGCCAAGCCCAGTCCAGCGGGAAGTGCATCTCGATGAAGAACTCATGCTCCGCTTTGTTCTGCTCAAAAATCTTCCGGGCCAGAATGGAGTGAAGTTCGAAGAGCTGATAAGCGCCGGAAAATTCCACTTGGCGGCCGGTATTGATCTGCCGCGTCTTGATCGCGAACTCCCGGGTGGCCTCTTCTTCGTCTTCCTCATCTGGCAGGCGAAGCCACGTGGACGGGTACTGCTCCGGCCGGCCCAGCCATTGTTCAAAGGCCGACCACTCCCGCTCGGAGGCTGGCGTGCCGTATTGATCGCGCAAGGTATCCACGTAAAGCGAATGGGCGAGTTGGCTTTGGGTGATGATGAACAGATCGCGCCGGTCAAAGCCCGGGATTGTTTTGTCAGCCTCGGGTTGAGTGCTCTCGCCAAAGATCATGTACGTGGGGATAAAGCGCCCGGCGTCCGTCCCGCCAAAGACCACTGCGTTTTGGGGCAAGCGCGCCAACGCCTCGTAGCCATAGAGGAAACCAAACCACTGGCCGCGCATGGAATTGGCCACGGCATTCTGTTCCAGCGGCAACATGACCAAGAGCAAGAGGGCAGCAGACGCCGCCGAAGGCAGCTCCTTCATCCGTTGGTGAAGAAACGCCCCCAGCAAGACCATGCCGTAAGCGATGGTGAGCACAAAGAGGACGTGCGACTGCAGCTTAAACACCCGCACCACCCAAAGGAACTGAACATCCAGCGACTTGGGCGGTTCCAGAACTGACATAGCAAAGGCCAGAAAGAGGAAGGAGACGACCAAAAACGCCAACCACCCGAGCATGGGCCGGGCAAAGGAGCGGAGATAAAAGATCACCGCCAAAGAAAGTAGACACAATGGCGTGGTGAAGTTTTCGTCCAGACTCAAACCGTACTGCTTCACCGCATCGGCAATGGCCATCGGGACGCCGACCTTGGCCCCCGATGCGTCGTTCGTCTGCCCCGCCGTATAAAGGCCACCCAAGTCAGCCAGCTTGATGATCATGCGGCTCAGACCGTTGGAGTACTGCTCGCGGCCAATGAGTTGGTAAAAGCCTGACTCGGTCTGCGGGTTCCCCCAGTTCATCGGCGGGTTGGTCTCGCTGGCGAAAGGCAAATACGCGTAAGGCAACAGGCCAATCCAGCCCAGCACCAACATCCCGGCGATCAGGCGCTGGTTCAGGATCGAGGTGGCGACCAAACCGCCGCAGAGACTGACCAACAGGAACATCCAGAGACCGGTGAAGCTTTCCACCGCCAGCCACTCCCCCAACCACAGACTAAAGAACGCAAAGACGACCGCCACCGTTGCCGCCCCCAAACCAAAGCGCCGCCAGTTCCACCGCCGGACAAACCACCAGGCCACCAAAGCGGCACCCCAGAGCACCAACCAAGCCGCACGTTGCGCGATTTCCTCCAGCGCGGGGTGGTGCGACATCCAGGCGAAAACGACTAGCACCGTCAAAAGCAGCCCGGCGAAACCAAGTAAAAAGCTCGGCAGCAAACGGGGACGGATCACCGCGACCAGAAACAGAAAGGCCGGAAGCATCAACATCAGCGTGTGATGGTTCGTCATCCCCAGGCAGTAGATCAGCACAGCGCCAAGCAGCCAGGCGATGGACTCTGGCGCCACCACCCAGCGGAACAAGGCATAGAGCACACCGACGAGGAAGAAGGCGTTGAGGGTGTAGACCTCCGCGATGACGGACTGGCTCCACATCGACTCGCTGAAGGCCAAGGCCAGCCCAGCGGCGATAGCCGCAAAGAACGGGAGGCGCTGCCGCCACTCCTCTGCCAACTGCGGAAAGACCGCCGCCAACAGCCAGCGGGCCGACCCACCCGCCAAGAGCGCCAACAAGCCACAGGCGGCCGCACCATAGAGCGCTGAAAGTAAGTTGATCCGCCACGCGTAACTCCCCACGGGGAGGAGTTGAGTGAGCAGCCAACCGCTCATCGTCCACAGCGGATAGCCCGGCGGATGCGGCACCCCGAAGAGGGACGCCGCGACAATGAGCTCGCCGCTGTCCTCTAGCGTCACGCTCGGGGCCAAGGTGTACAGATAAACGCTCAGGGCAATCAGCGTGGTGAGGATGGCGGCCACCACATCACGCCGCGTCAGCCCCGCCGCCGCCTGACGATTCAGCTGGCCTCCGGTTTCTTCCGGGGACGAGGAGGGCGAGGTCTTTTCCAACAAGGTGACGCTCATGCCACCTCCTGGGGCCAACGTTGCCGCCGTTCAATCGCTCCGCGCCGCAACGCCAGTTTGAGGACTTCGAACACGGCTTCGCGCGTGATCTCGCCGGACATCTTGGAACTCCCGGCGTGGCGACCTTCGAAGATGATCGGCACCTCCTGGAGCTTCACGCCCATCCGCCAAGCCCAGTGCGACGTCTCGATCTGAAAGGCGTACCCGTTTGATTCAATGGCGCTGAAATCGAGGCATTCCAGAACGTCACGCTTCCAAAGCTTGTAGCCGCTGGTCGGATCCGTCAGCGGCAAGCCCGTCAAGACGCGCACATAAGCTGCGGCGGCGAGGCTCAGTGCCAGCCGTTGGAGCGGCCAGTTGAGCACCCGCACCCCTCCCACGTAGCGGCTGGTCAAAACCAGCTCAGCCCCTTCGTCCAGGGCGGCAAAGAGGAGCGGCGCTTCGGCCGGATCGTGCTGCAGGTCGGCGTCGATCTGCAAAAAATACTGGTAGTGCATCGGCGAGCGCAAGCCCCAGGCAAAGCCCGCTAAGTACGCCGTGCCCAGCCCCTGTTTAGCCGGGCGCTCGAGCAAGTGCAGCGTCTGACCAAACTCAGGATGCGCCCGCACCCAGTCCGGCGTACCATCGCCGGAGGCATCATCCACGACCAAAAGGTGGGCACCGGGCAAAGCCGCCCAGAGGCTTTGCGTCAACGCCGGCAAGTTGGCATACTCGTCGTAGGTCGGCGTCACCACCAGGGTCGCCCCATAGCGCGCCGCTTGGTCGACCGTCTTTCCTTCACTACTTGCTGCCATGGATTCTTCGTTGCCGGACTACTCCGTGATCATGCCCGCCCCGAGCGAGGACGTCGCGCTCGCGGCACGCGCCTCCTTACGAGAGAGCTGCCCGCCGGACGTCAGCGCGGAGTTCCTCCTGGCGATCGGGGCGAACCCCTCCCGTCAGCGCAACGCCGCAGCTAAACAAGCCCAAGGGCAATACCTTATCTTTCTGGACAGTGACTGCAAAGTCGATGCCAGTTTCTGGTCCCGTTTGGGGAAATTGCTCCAGGAACAAAAAGTCGATGTGGCAGGGGGGCCGGTTTTGCTCGAGGAACCAGCCACGGATTTCGAACGAAGTGTGCAATCTGTTTTGGGGAATCCCGCCATCACCGGACAAAGTGCGGCCCGCTATGCGCCCATCGGAGTCCGGAGAGGCGGTGATCAGTATAACCTCATCCTGGCCAACATGGTGGTGCGGCGAGAGGTCTTTGCCGCAAGCGGTGGCTTGAACGAAAACCTCTACCCGAACGAAGAAAACGAATGGCTCGAGCGCTTACAACGAGAAAAGCCTGCTGCCATGGTCCACTACGATCCGGAACTCATCGTCCGCCGTCCGCAACGGAAGAGCTTTCGCGAACTCGGCGCCACCTTCATGCGTTACGGGGCGGGTCGCACCCAGCAAACCTACGCCACAAAAGAATTGAACCTAATGCAGAAAATATTACTCGCGACTGTTTTAGTTCTGCTTTTTTTCCTCTTGGTTGCTCCGGCAGCCACTCTTTTTGGGCTGAGCATTGGTCTAGGTTGTCTTGTCCTCTTGGGAGTGATCGTTCTCTCCATCGCTAACGAACATGCGATCTATGATCCGGCGAAACCTACCCAAGGTTATGACTTTATGCCCAGTCTAATTAGCCTCCAGATTATTGGTGCTTATTTTACCGGCCAGATTTTCGGCCTCTTTGGCTGGCTTCACAAAAAGCGCTGGATGGGGGAAGTCCAGCTCCAGCACGAATGGCTGAACCGGCCTAAGAAGCTGCCGCCTCCTTCGGATCTGGTGGCGGAAGAAGGGGCGAGCCCCCCCGATTTCGCAGTAGCCAAAACACCCCCGCCGCCAGAAAGCAGCCCCACGTCACCAGCTGGAGGTACACGGCATTCACCGGCGGATGAAACGTTAGCACCACGTCGGCCTCCCCCGCCGGAACTTTGATGCCGCGCTGCATGAAGTTGGCCGGGAAGATCGTGGCGGGTTGGCCGTTGACCGTCGCCCGCCAAGCCGGATCGAAGCGATCGGTGAGCAAGAGGTAAGCAGGCTGGGGCGCCTCCGTTTTCAGTTCCACCCGCTGGCGGTCGTACGAAACGATTTCCGGGAGCGGAAACTCCGCGTCGCGGGCCACTCGCTCCGGCGCAGCCTCGAGCAAGCCAGCGGCTCGTGCCGTGGGACCGTCCACCAGCAGGCTGGTGTGGGGATCCCACTCTGGGTTGCTCAACTCGCTTAACACCGAGCGCTTGGTCGGCATGACGTCGAGCTGCGGCAACAGGACGGCCCGCGGCACTTCGTTTTTTAGTTCCAACACGGCATGGCTGGCCCGCCCGTCTGGCATCGGTTGGCCAAGCGGAAAGAGTTCCAGGCGCTTGGCTCGTTCCGCAAACTCCGCTTCTTTGAGCAAGGGGTTGAGCATGCCCGTCGGGAGGACGAAGTAACGAACGGACGACAACTCGAGCTGCCGAACTTTGTTTCCGCCCAGGGCGTGAAACCAGGCGCGATAATCGTTCGGCACGCGGGAAGCAGCGGGGATGTCGATGGTCTCAACTCCGTGGTAACGAAAATTTTGCTGCAAGAGGGATTCCAAAACGGGATCGCCCCGCATGAGCGCGACTCGAGGTCGATCGTTCTCTTTGGGTTGGAGCAGCTCAACCATCGGACCCTTTTCCTCAAACTCGGCCAGCTCAATCAGATTTACGTAATGGCTGTGCACCCAGAGCATCTGGGCCAGATTCAGCGCCCCCAGGACGGCCAGGAGCGCCGTGCCTTTTCGGCCCGGCTGCACGCTGGCGAGCACGGTGCGTCGGACGGTTGGATTCACACACCAGCGCGCCAACTTCGGATGGGCACTGCTCCGGAGTAGCCACCAGCAAGCGAGAGCGGCTAGGGCCATCGTCCCGAGCGCGACAAACGAGGAAAGGATCATGGTGCGGTGCATCGCCGCCATCTGCTCGAAGACGTACTTTTGGTCGCCCAGGCTTTTGAACAAGCTCGCATCGCCCACCACGGCCCAGAGCCAAACCACCACCAGAATCGCCGCCAAACCTTGGAGCAGACGCAAGACGACCAGACGGGCTTTGGTGCTCGCATCGGCATCAAGCGCGCGGCGGAGGAAGTCGGCCCCGGCCGCGATCAAGACCAGGAAGCTAAGCGACACGGGCATGAGGAATTTGAGGGGATTGCGCCACGTATCCTGCCCCGGCAACTCATAGAACCAGGCAAAGACGGGCGTGTATTTGCCCATCGGCAGGATGTAGCCCACGGCGCCGGTGACGAGGAGCAGCGTCAGGTAGGCGCGCGTCCGTGCTGACAGCGCGGTCAGCCCCCGCCATTGACCAAAAAAGCGGAGCAAGCCAAGGAGGCATAAGGGAACGGCCAGCGTGCCCCAGGTAAAGCTCGCCAGGCGATGGTTGCGCAGCCCCTTCCCGGTTTTTTCATAGCCTTCGGACCGACCAACTCGCCCCCAGTAGGGCCCGCTCTCACTGTCCTGAAACCAACCAAAAATCCCTGGCACGAGATAAGCCGCGGCCTCCTCCGGCGCCCAGCTCCACTGCGTCGCCCAGGCGTAGCTGCGACTATTATCCTCCGGCGCGAACTCAACGATCTCGCTTTGGCTTTCCACCTCAAAGACGAGCGTCTGCAGCGTGGCGCGGAGATCCGGCAAGGCGATCAACCCCGCCAGGAAAATAACCAACCCCAAACGCGCGACCAAGCGCAGCATCCGTCCGATGCCCTCCCGCCAATGCAACCAAGCTTCCACCAAGAAGAAGGAAGCCAGTAGCAAGCTGCAAAGCATCCCGCGGTCCGGTAAGAGGGCTACTTGCAAGCCAATGGCTACGCCCGCCGCCGCTGCCAGAAAGGCGTCATCGCGCCGCGCGCTAAGCAGCACCAGCCAGGCACTGAGGGGGAGGAGCGCCCACATGATCGGCGCCGGGAAATGTCCGGCGAGCACGGTGCTAAACACTTCTCCCTGCCAGGCATAAAACAGCGCCGCCAGCAGACTAACCGCTCGCGTAAACTGCAACTCGCGCAGAAAAAGATACGCCGCAGGTAAGGCCAGGGCCGCCGCCAAGGGATAGACGCCGGAGAAAAACATCCACGTTGGCAGCCACGCCAAGAGCGAAAGCGGTTGCAAGCTCACGGCGTGGGAAGTCTGGCCCAACCAATACTCGGTAAAAAAGTAGCCCTGCGGCGGGTAGTGAAAGCGCAGCAGCTCGATCATGGCCGGGTTAATATCGATCGTCTGTGGAATGTAGCGACCCAAGGAAAAGAAGCCGCTGACCCAAAGCAACAGCCCCAGGGTCAATCCAGTAACGACGACCAACGGTGCCCACTTCGGCCAGGGGCCACGCGTTAAGCCACCGCGACGGGGTGGAGCGCTGGCAGAATCGGGTGAAGCGACCGGCATTGTGCTAGTTTGGAATAGAGGGCGGCCCGCGAAAAGGAAATCTTGGACCGGCGCCCGGAGAGTGCTGAAATAGTGGTGCCAAGATCATCTCCATGAAGATTCGTTTTCTCATCAACACTAGCGAGCCGTTTTACCACGGCGGCTACGAGGCCCGCGCCTGGGACTTTGCCCGCGCACTCGTCCGGCAACAACACGAGGTGACGATCTACACCTCCTGCGACGCCCCGCAGGAGATGGAAGGCGTGAAGTTTCGCCCCTTGGCGCCAACGCAGAGCTACTTCAACCAACGGGGCGTGCGGAACCTCTGGGCCGATGGCCGCTTTACCCTTGGCGTCCTGAAGCTGCTCGGCGAAAAGGAACGCCCGGATATTCTGGACGTCTGCGCCACCCCTTACCTCCATCTACCCGCTACCAAATGGGTGACGCGCCGTTGGGGCGTTCCCCTCGTCGCGACGGTGCATGAGGCGCTCTTACATGCGATCGATGATTACGTCCGGCAACGGGGCGTGACTGCGCCCACCTATCATGGCCTTTACGCGAAGTTGCTGCGCGGCATTTATCAACGCGGGCTGCGAGCGGCGGATCACCTCCTGGCCGTCTCGGCCAACACGGCAGAAGGCCTCGAGAAAGAAGGTTACCAGGTGAGCGAGACCGTCGAATACGGTTTGAACTTCTCCAAATTCCCCGAGCCCCAAAAGGCCCCTTCGCAGGAACGACCCTGGCGGTTTATCTGGGTGGGGCGGTTGACGGCCCATAAAAAGGTGGAGACGGCGCTCCTCGCGCTGCACGCCATGGGGCAGGATGGCCTGCGCTACCATTTCGATATTGTCGGCACCGGCGCCGAGCTGCCGCACCTGCGGGCGGTCGCTCAAGGGTTAGGTATCGCTCAGCATGTTCACCTCCACGGGTTCGTGAGTGCCGAGCAAAAACGCGAGCTTTTGGCCCAAGCTGACTGCCTGCTGATGACCTCGCCACGGGAGGGTTTTTCCATCGCCACGCTCGAAGCGATGGCCAGTGGCTGCGCCGTACTGGCGGCCAATCCGGCACCGCCCGCCACGCCGAGCGCGGTCGTCAATCTGGTCACCCCTGGAGAAAACGGTCAACTCTACGAAGTGGAACCGGAGAAACTGACTCTGGCTCTCCAAGCCTTGCGGAAAGAACCTGAGCAACTGACGGCTTGGCAAAAAGCCGCCCGCCAACGAGCGCGGCAATATGACATCGACCAGCAAGCAACGAAACTAGCGGCATTCTATCAGCGCTGTCTGAAGAAATAGGGCGATTGGTTGGCTTGGGCCGAGACAGGTGAGGCAACTTGAGCGGAGCCTTCGTCGTCACTCTCGGGAAGAATTTCTCCCGACTTGCGCGGCTGGTTGCTCTTCTTCGACGAGTGACGAATGTCTTTCGCTTCGTAGAGGTAGAAGACTTCTTCAGCCACATTTTTGGCATGATCCGCCACGCGCTCGAGGCTGCGCGAAATCATAATGAGCTTCAACGCCGGGGCCACCTTGGCAGATTCGACCTCCATGAGACTGCTCATGTTGTCGATCACTTCTTTCTCCATCCGATCTACCTCTTTATCCCGCGCTTTGATGGCGCGCGTCAGGGCCAAATCCGCTTCAATGAAAGACCGCACGCTGTCGCGCAACATCTCCAAAGCGATTTCGGCAATCTGGGCCAAGGTATCGACCACCGGCATGGACGGCTCGGAATTCAGCTGGCGAGCCCGGCGGGCAATGCTGACGGCTTCGTCGCCCACGCGCTCAAAGTTGGCGCTGATTTTACAGGCGACGAGCATGAAGCGGCAGTCGGTCGCGACCGGCGCATTCAACGCCATGTAGGTGATAACCTGTTCGTCAATAGCGACTTCCAGCGCGTCGATCTGCGAATCCTCGCTTTCGACCATGTCGCAAAGGGCGTCATCTCGCTCGACCAAAGCGCGAATGGCGAGACCAAGATTGCGGTCGGCCAAGCTGGACATCATCAGCAAATTCTCACGAATGCTGTTGAGATCGGGGTCCTGAGATAAAGGCATAGTTCCACGCCCGCCCCTGCTTGGTGACAAGCTCCATAAATGGCACGCTGAGGGCAAACACCCCCATTGTCCAGCATCGATTAACCGAAGCGACCGGAAATATAATCCTCGGTCTGCTGCTTCTGCGGATCGGTGAAGATCTGCTTGGTATCGCCAAATTCGATCAACTTGCCCAAGTAGAAGAAGGCCGTGTAGTCGGAACAACGAGCCGCTTGCTGCATGTTATGGGTGACGATCACAATGGTGAAGCTCTGCTTCAGCTGAGTGATCAGTTCTTCGATCAGCCGAAGAAAACGCGTCGAAGCCTGAGCGTCTCGCAGCGCTTCCATGACAAAATACATCTCGGATACCTCAATTTCGACTTCGAGGGCGGACGCAGCTCTGTCCGGCAGATTATGGGCTTCATCGACAATGAGTACGTC
Organism: uncultured bacterium; assembly: GCA_963922355.1. Lineage (GTDB taxonomy): Bacteria > Verrucomicrobiota > Verrucomicrobiia > Methylacidiphilales > UBA1321 > CAWUJC01. The sequence goes on from CAWUJC010000032.1 coordinate 10,384, forward strand.
GTACTGGTTGAGAAACCGATCGCTTTGCGTTTCCGCCAGCAGGATTCCGTCGGTCATCAGCTTGACGTACGTGTCGGTGCGCGTCTGGTCGGCAAACCTAATTTTGAAACCGACTTCATGGCCAACGGGCTTGCCGAGTTGCTGCGCAACTCGCGCTGCAACACCACGTGCTGCGATCC